>QMLM01000096.1 GCA_003646745.1 Deltaproteobacteria bacterium
AGCTCCCCACGCCCTGGCAAACCTCGCTCCAGGGTCTCTGTGGTCTCTGGAGGCATCTTCTTCCAGTCGTCTAAGTCCTGCCATATCGCCTCTTTTGCGTCGCGCAGATGCTCAATGTGATAGCGGATACCTCCTTCACCACCTCCTAGGTGATAGAGGAGATGGGGGCCCATCACCGCCCAACGCAGCCCCGGTCCTAGATGAATAGCTCGATCTACATCTGCCACACTGGCCACCCCATCTAGCACCAAATTAATCGCCTCACGCCACAGAGCTGCCGACATGCGGTTGGCCAAATAACCGGGGACCTCACGTTTGAGCACCACGGGAGTTTTCCCAACACCTTCGTAGAATTGCTGAGCAGCCTCCACCGCCTCTGGAGCAGTGTGCTCACCAGGTGCTATCTCCACAAGGGGAATGAGGTGAGGGGGATTGTAAGGATGGCCGGCTCGACAACGTTCGGGATAGCGAGCTGCTGTCTGCATGCGGCTGATGGATAGCCCCGATGAACTGGTGGCAATCAGGGCGTGGCGCGGCGCATATCGGCCAACCGCCTCAAAGACGGCACCTTTGACCTCGTAGCTCTCAAAAACCGCCTCCTGGACGAAGGCTGCCCCATCTACCGCCTCGGAGAGTTCAGTGCAAGGCTTGAGGGTGCGTAATCCAACCTCCACGCTTTTGGGATTGGCCATACCATGATCGGCCAAAAAGATCGCATGCTTGCGGGCGCGTTCCAAACCACTGGCGAGCCTTTGAGGATTTTGGTCGTGTAGGCGGACAAATAAGCCATGGGCTGCGAATAACGCCGCCCAACTGGCCCCTGTTACGCCGGCGCCGATGACGGCAACAGGGCCAGTGAAGTGATAAATGTTCCTTCGCTGCGGTTGTCGCCTCTTAGTATACATCGGAATCCCCCTAATCGTTTTTGTCCCTGACCCTTTGACAAATGGGAAGTCAAATATCTTTAATCCTAAATCGCTTTCTTATCCTGGATCTTGAAAGGCCCTAGCCCGATGCATAAAGATAGCAAACCCCCCTACCCCGGCCAATCCCACAAGGGCCCCTATAAAAAATACAAAAGTGACGTTTAAGACCCCTGCCACCGCACCGGCTAAAACAGGACCGATGATCATCCCTATGCTATGACACATGACAAATATACTCATCAGGGTGCCCATCCCACCTATATTTTTGCCTTCTTCAACGGCCATAGCGGTTACGGCAGGCATGGAGATACCCCCGGATATTCCAAGCAATATGTTCACAAATAAAATTTCACGAAAGTCTCTGGTCAGAGGGATGAGGAAGAGGGCTCCTGCAGCCAGGCTCCCTCCGAAGATCACGAACGCTGCCTTGTTGAACCTATCTGCCAACATCCCACAGGGGGTCTGAAGGAGGGTGGCAATTAACACATTCAGGGAAATGAGAATCCCGATATGAGAACTGCTAAGCCCCAAAAAGTTGTCTCCAAAGATAGGTAGAAAGGTCCAAGTCAACCCTATCCCTATGGAGAAGAAGAGCCGGAAGAGATAGATCCCTCTTATCCTCCTGCCTGCTAAAACCTGACTGAGTGACCAAAGGTAAGAAGCCGCAGGCTCTCTGATCCTTTTACTTTCGGGCAGAAAGATTAGGGTAAAGAGAAAACCTATAAAGCTGGCCACCCCCATGGAGTAAAAACTAAAATCCAGCCCGAAGAGATCCTTCACTATCCCCCCCATGATAGGCCCCATAGCCAGCCCTCCGAAGAAAAAGATATTGAAGACACCCATATAAGCCCCTTCTTTCCCCGCAGGGGTGAGCTCCCCCATATAAGCCAGGGCAATGGGTATCACCATGGCAGCGGCAATTCCCTGAAGCATCCTAGCAGCGAGCAGTTCACCAACATTCCTCGAGGCTACGTAACCCAAGGAGGTAAGGGTGAAAAGAAGAAGACCTGCGGCAATAAAGACCTTCCTACCCCTTTTGTCTGACATCCTGCCGACAAAGGGCAGAAGTGCCGTCCTGGAGATAGAGAAAGAGGCAAAGACCAAACCGATCAAAAGCCCTTTGGCCCCGAAGTGCTGGGCATAGAGGGGAAGCAAAGGGGCAACGATCCCCATTCCCAACATGGCGGTAAATACCGCTAGAAATAAGGCGATGAACATCTGTTTATGCATTCCGCTGTTCCTTTTAGAGTTCAAAATTCTGTTAAGCCAATTTCCAGATCCATATCAGTTCCCCCTCATTTATAATCTGTTGAAAAATCCCTTTTGTCTTTTCCCTCAAGGTCTCTAAGTCCTCTGAGAAGAAGAGATGGCTGGGGCAATGGCAGTCACTGGACCCAAATCTGCCGATGGAGACAAATACTTCTTCCAACCTCTGGGCCAAAAGACACTCTAACCTCTTTTCTTTCAAGGTATAGATTGCCCCCTTTACCTTCCCCGCCTCTACGAGATAATCTATATGCCACCTCGCCTTCTTAGGGCGGCGCAGATGACGCCTTAACCTAGCTTGTAACCCTCCCATGGCCGAGCCCACATAGGCGTAAAATCCCCGACGGAATTTTATCTCCCCCAAGGCCCCTACTTCTATGAAACTGCTCTGGGGCATCTCGATAAAGAGGACATAAGTCCCTTTTGCCCCTTTATCTATAGTGATCTCATCTTGCATTCGAAAAGGTCTTAAGAAGGACTAACAGCAAGGGAGACATCCTTCAACCTCTTGATTACCTGCATCTGCGCCTTGCGCAGCACAAAATTGCTCAGTAAAAAGTATCCGAGATGGTGACGCGGACCAAGTAGGAGCCTCTTCAGAATGGAACGGGGAGCACAGCTGTATTTCTGGGCCCATAGGTACCCTTCTTGTAACTGCTCAGGGGTCATCCCCTTGGGCACAAATACCACCCTGCTCATGTCATAGTGGGACCAGTCCCTGTCGAAAATCCTCCCCTCTGTGTTGAGCCGCCGCCAAAGAGGAGTTCCCGGAAAGGGGGTGAGGACAGAGTAGTTTGGCAGTTCAATCCTATTTTTGTGGATGAATTCCACCGTCCTTTCAAATACCCCTGGGTCGTCATGGTCGAAACCAAAGACGAAAGACCCTTGGATCCCGATACCATGATCGTGGATCCTTTCGATATACTCCTGTAAGTCCTTCGCCCCGCGGAACTTTCTCTTAGGACCCTCCAGGTTTTCCTTATTTAAGGACTCAAACCCGATGAACAGCGAGATACAGCCGCTCTGTTGGGCCCCCTTCAGCAGCTCCTCATCCTTGGCGATCTCTATGGTGGCAAAACCCATCCAACGCACCTTGAACCTCTTGAGGAGTTCAAAGAGGCCTTTGGCGTGGCTCCTTTGGGCTATGACGTTGTCATCAACGATGAAGATATACTCCCCTTCTCTTTTCACGATGTCCCTCAACTCCCTCTCTATATCCGACAAGGGCCTGGTGCGATATCTGCGTCCAGCGATCACCGGTACCGCACAAAATTCACAGCGGTTGGGACACCCTCTAGTAGTTTCAATGACTTTAAAGATAGGGCTATAACCTTTGCCTAAGAGATCTCGTTTTGGAATAGGAAGACCTTGCAAACCATGAAGTCTCTGCCCGCGGTAAAAGGGCCGCAGCTCACCATTTTCCAAATCGGCGATCAACTGGGGCATGATCTCTTCCGCTTCTCCCAAGACCACAGCGTCAGCGTGTCTTTTTGCCTCCTCAGGCACAAAAGTAGCATGCACCCCTCCTAGTACGACCATTACCCCCCTATCCCGAAACCTATCGGCCACCTCGTAGGCCCTTTTGACAAGGGGGGTAAGGGTCGTGATCCCTACTAAATCCACCTCCTCATCAAAATCGATTTCTTGGATAAATTCATTAACGATCCTTACTTCATAATGGGGGGGGAAAAGAGAGGCTAAAAGAGTTAACCCCAACATGGGAAAGGGATAGGGGGTATCAGAGGACATGTAGACCTCCCTCTGGCGGGGATAGACTAGCAGCACCCGCTTCAACCTTCCCCTCCCCAGGACAGATTAAATTCTTCAAAAGGACGGTATCCCGGTTGACGCCACTGACGGCGGATGGCGTTCTCCCAGACATATCTCATGATAAGCCGATAGGCCATCTTCTTGAAGGGATTTGGGTTGAATAGGGCACCAAAAAGGATTCGGGGCTGGGTGTAGTACTTGCGCAGGTACTTCTGATGTAACATCCACACCTGCTGCCGGCTAAGGTATTTGGTGGGCATAATGGGATGCATGAAATCATATTTGCCGTAGTCCCTCTCCTCAATAAGCCCCTTGCGTTCCATCTCCTGATAGTATGGAGTCCCGGGCAGTGGAGTAGTGATGGTGAGAACCAAGAAGTCACCCTGTCTTTTTACAAAATCAAACACCTCCTGCAGGGTCTCCTCGGAGTCGTGCCAATCACCGAACATAACGTTGGTCATCACCATAATGCCATTGCGTTTAAGTATGTCAATGGCCTCCTGCGCCATCTCCCTATCCTGCCTCTTCTGATAGTGACTTAATACCTGGGGGGTGACACTTTCCACCCCCAACATTACCTCATACAGCCCGAGCCGCCTGAATTCCGGCATTAAGTCGGCATCCCTGATGACATCCTTTACTCTTGACTGAAACCAGAAGTCCACCTTCATACCCGAATGTCCTAGCTCTTGGAGGAACTCTTCCACACGGCGTCTGCTCCAGTTGAAGCTGTTTTCATTGAAGACAAAAAGGGACTTATTGTATCTTTTATTCAGATATTTCATCTCCTCCACTACCATTGCTCCGCTTCGGCCCCGCCAAACCCCAGCCCAGAACTTCGTCTCGGAACAATAGGCACACCTATCCCCACAACCTCGGCTTGTAGAGATGCCAAAGGTCCTCCTGCCCATACCATGCCAGTAATAGGCGTCGGCCTCCATATCCAGGAGGTGATATGCCGGCATAGGGAGGGAGTCGAGGTCTTGAATCAGTCCCCTTTGCCCCGAAAGGACGATCTCTCCATCCCTTCGGTAGGCCAGCCCGGGGATCCCCTCTATTTGTCCCCCTCCGTCTCTCAAATGGGAGGCAAGCTCGAAAAAGGTAACCTCTCCTTCACCGATGACGATATAGTCGAGCTCTTCCACCTCGGCTAATATCTCTTGGGCCAAAAGGCTAAAGTGTGTCCCCCCAGCCACGATCACAGATCGGGGAGAAAGCCTTTTAGCAATCCTGATGGCCTGTAGGGCCTCAGGCGAGAGGCAAGTGGCTGAACAGGTCACTCCAATGATCTGAGGCTTGGCACCGGATATCCTGCGGGCCAGCTCTCCCCACGGATCAGGGAAGGTGGTGCAATCCAGGATCTCCACAGAGAACCCTTTTTGCTCCAGATAGGCTGCTATGTTCAACAGTCCAAAAGATGGGGTCCACATCCTCAGCCCAGGGAATAGTTTATGAGGGGGATCTACAAGAAAGATGCGCACGTCATACTCCTAGATATTCCATCATCTCCTCTAACCTTCTCTTTACCCGTTGAGGAACCTGATAGAGCATGGTCCCCTGTAGGTCGGTCAGCACATGGGTGGTGCTGCCTTCGGCCAGGATCCGATCGTCTCTTATCACCTTATAATGAAATATAAGCTTGGCAACTTCACATCGCTGCATAGTAGTTTGAATGAGGACCTCATCGCCGAATTTGGCCGGGAGCTTAAACTTGCAATGAAGCTCTACCACTGGGGCCATCAATCCCATTTGTCTCAGATCCTCTGGACCTATCCCAAAGAGGGAGGTAAGCTCGTTTCTGCCCACCTCGAACCAAGAGATATAATGACCATGCCATACTACCTTATAGGGATCTATCTCACAAAAACGCACCCTCAATTTAGTCTCATGGGTCATCTGTAACTCCGTAAAGTAAGGTTTTCGCCTCCCTATCAATCCAGCGTATCAATTTGGTGAGGGTATCGCTTGCTCCTACCTCCACAAAACATTTGACCCCATCGGCGATGAGAGATCTTACACACCCCTCCCAGTCCACAGGTCTATATAGTTGCTGTACTAAAAATTCCCTAATTTCGGCGGGATCACGCAGGGGTTGCCCACCCCAATGGCTTATGAGAGGAATCTGAGGAGCACTTATACGGAAGTCATTAAGGAGATGCCGCACTTGTTCTTTTATTGGTTCCATCAAAGGAGAGTGGAGGGGAACATTGAAAGTGAGGCGTTGGACGGAGATAGCGCCCCTTTTCAGAGCCAACTCCATCCCATCATTTACAGCGACCACTTTCCCGGAGATGACAAAATGTTGGGACCCATTTAAGTTAGCCACATATAGGTCATCAATCTCCTGACATATCCTCTGGACATCGTCTCGATCAAGGCCTATTATCGCAGCCATTGCCCCCGGCCTCTTACTGCCCATCTCCTCCAAGATAAGACCTATTCCCTTGACCATCTCCAGGCCATCCTCAAAGGTAACAGACCCTGCAGCCGCCAAAGCAGCATAAATACCCATGCTGTGCTCAGTGATGATCTCCCACCTCCCCCCTTCTCGACGATATCGGTCAAAGCAGATCATGCACAAAAGGTAACTAGCCACCTGCAACTTGAGGTTTAAACACCTATCC
>QMLM01000097.1 GCA_003646745.1 Deltaproteobacteria bacterium
CTGCTAGATTGTTCACGGCAATAGTATCCTATCCCAGGACATCTGTAGATCTGGTACTGGGGACGATGAATTCTCTTTATCCGACTATGGTATTAATGGAAGGGTGCTTTATACGCCTGGGCATTCTTCTGACTCGGTGAGTTTGTTACTGGATACAGGAGAGGCTTTTGTAGGTGATTTAGCCATAAATGGTTTTCCAATGCGTATTGGTCCAGGTATACCATTCTTTGCCGAAGATATCGATATGGTGAGAGAGAGCTGGCGTCTGCTTCTGCAGAGGGGGGCAAAAACGTTCTATCCCGCTCATGGAAAGCCTTTTGCGACGGATAGATTAGGGAGGTTTTTACAATCTAAATAGAGGTGATTGGTATGGAGCTAATGGAAAAGATGGTAAAACAGTGCAGGAAGTCTCGCTATTATACTCGGAGTCTTGAATCTGTTTCCGCTGGTGTTACTTATATTGGGCATTGCTCCATTTCAGAATCGCCCATATTTTAATGGCTGGATAACTTTGTCACTTATCTATTTCAGTTATCGAGCCTATAAGGCGTTAAAAGAAAGCAATCAAAATGTCAAATAATTTTTGGGCCAACCCCCTTCTCTGGATAGGTGCCTATCTAATGGGTTATACGATAACGATAGTAGTGCTCAGTCTCCCAGGTATGCAAACCAAGGTTAAAAACAGAATACCAAAACCCATTGTCAGAATTTTTATTTTGCTGACTTTTATAGCACCCATCATCGCTTTACCCTTTACTAAAGGACCAAGGATAGCGATTTTAACACCCGTTGCCTTGACTGTGGGGATAATTCTCTTGGGAATAAATTTCATCATAAAGATATTGGCTCAAAAAGAGATAGGTATAGCCCCTGCCTTAAAAAGTAAAGGAAGCTTGGTTACAAGGGGCGTATATGGAACCGTTAGAAATCCTTTATACATGAGTAATTTTCTGTTGGCTGTAGGCATGGCTGTTCTCCTTAAATCAATGTATGCGCTTTTGTTCTCGATTCCCTATGCCCTTCTTTATCTACCCATTATACATTTTGAAGAGAAGGAGCTTCTGGAAAAATATGGGGAGGAATACAAAGAGTACAAAAGAAAAGTCCCCTGGCGGATGATTCCAAAATTATTGTGAGATACAAATATGAAATACTCAATAACAAAAATCCTTAACTTTGGCGCAGGTATTTATGACAGATGGGCGAAGCACAATTTAAGAGAAATTTACAAAAGATTGACTGAATTGGCAGATTTAAAAGGGAACGAAAAGGTCTTGGATATTGGGTCGCCCAACACACACATATTAAAGACCCTGGGCAAGAGGAAGATTTTCCCCTTAATAAAATCGGGCAGATCAAGCCCTGTAAGGCCTGGCCCGTTCCGGCACCTATTTCTCAAGACACCTCTTTTTCAGCTCCTTTTTCTTGGCGCTGAAATCTTGCATTAATCTCTTCACCCCTTTATCTTCCTGGAGCCTGGATGATAAGAGAATAAGTTGATTTCGATAGATGTTCCCCCCTTTCAACTCCCTGAGCTGGGCCTCCATCTTGGTCTTAAGCTCTTCAAAATTCCTTGGGGCTCCTTCCTTAATCCTTCTGTTCACCACCGCCAGATCTCTCTCCAGCATCCTAACTTTGGTCTCATCGACAAAGGGCGCTTCGGGGGCCTTGATGTAGAGATCCAACCTACCCAGATATCTGCCCCAACCATAACTACGAACCACAATGGTGTGACCCACCTGCATAGCCCTTCTCAGCCCGGATGTATTATGCCCAGCCACAGCGATCGTCACTCCCTGAAGCTGTGACAGAAGCGCCCTTAACTCACGAAGGGGCATGTGGGCAAGGAGAATAATAAAATCGGCCCTCCCTTTCAGATCCTTCATTACCTGCCTTGCACTCCGCAGGGGTTCCCCTACCTTCCAGTCCCGGGGACTAGAGGCTAAAGGCATCTTAGGACTCAAGAGGCTAAAGATCCCCCATCTTAGACCCCCCACCTTCTTTATCGCATAGGAGGCGGAAATTTTACGTCCGTTCACGGAGACCACATTAGTGGAGATGAAGGGAAAGCTAGCCTTCTTCCTTAGCCGGACAAAGGCCTTTGCGCCCAGCTTGAGATCATCATCCCCCACCCCCACAGCATCACATCCCATGAGGTTGAAGGCACTGATCATCAATTGGGCGTCCAACAAGGCCTCCTTTTGCAAGGAAGGGGAAAGAGTGGAAGAAACGTATCTCTCAAAGAGGAGGTCTCCTGCATCAAGGATAAGAAGATTCCCCCCTGCCTTTTTTATCTGATTTATCAAACTCGCCCTTCTGGCCAGACCGCCAGCCCGCGACGCCCCTCACCCACTGGGGTTGAACCGTCCGTTTATGTTATTGCTGTAAAGAATGGTAATATGTCTAAGCCCTCCCCAAGCATAGGGGGTTGCTAAAGTTATAAATAAAAAGAAAAACCAAATAACCCTTCCTAGCCCTCTAACCATTTTTCTATCCCTCCCCTCTTAAATATTTAATTACGACTTATCTTAATGGAAATAAAGGAGAAAAACAAGAAGAAACAATTTATGTCGATAACGAAAAGGAAGACAAAAAGAAATATGGCCTTGCGGCATTACTGCCTTTCCCAAGGCCATATTGAGGGGAGGTAAATTTTTTGGAATTCTAATTCTTAATAAGTCCAAGTGTCAAATGAAAAGTTTTCATTAACTTATAAAAATCTTTTATGAGCTTTTTGGTTAACCTATTATTTGCCCCTTTACAAACTCTAGAAAGCTCTTGGTTTTTAAAGGTATAACCTTTTGTTTTCTGTACACGAGATAAAATTTATGCCTCATCTCCCCTTCTTGTAATTGTAAGGCCTTAAGATCCCCCCTTTCCAACTCCTGTTCGATGGCCTGTAGGGGGAAGACGGAAATCCCGATCCCGTTTTTGACCATCATCTTGATAACCTCGTTGCTTCCCGACACGGTAATGATTTGAAAATCCTTTAATTTCATTCCCTTTTGATATACCATCTCCTCAAATATGGCCCTTGTTCCCACCCCTTCCTCACGTAGTAATATCTTCATCCCAGTTAAATCCCCCAGAGAAATCGTCCCTCCATCGACACCCATATAGTTTGGGGAGGAGGCCAAAAGTAAGGTATGCTCTAGGAGTTCTTCTGTTATTAAATCCCTATGGGTGACTTTATCACCGATTAAGCCCACATCAACGATCCCTTTCAGCAGTTTATCGATTACCGAAGGGCAATTACCGATATCGATGCTGAAGTTCACCTCAGGATGGGTTTGATGAAATCCTTTAACGATATGGGGGATGATATGCTCACCTGCCGCGGTGCAGGCGCCAATGATCAGATCCCCCTTTAACCTCCCTGTATGGCTCTCTATCTCTTCCATTAAGTCGTCATACAACTTGGAGAACCTCTTGGCATATTTATATAGAATCTCACCGGCTGGAGTGAGAAACACGGCGTTGCTCTCCCTTTTGAACAGAGGGGTAGCAAAGTAATTCTCGAGGTTCTTTATCTGATGGGTCACCGCAGGCTGGGTCAAGTACAGAGACCTCGCCGCCGCAGAGAAACTCTTCTTTTCAGCTACCATCACAAATATCTTCAAGCCAAAAAGATTAATGTCCATTTGGCTGCCTTTTTTAGAAATAACCAATAAATATTATCGTAATTTCGGTCAAAAAAGCAATTTAAATCTCCTTCCTCTTTTCATCTTTTGTATCAAAGGAGCAGGAGATTCCTCTGTTTTTATATAATATACCCTTCAGGAAGTAAAGAAAGGGCTTGCTTTGTTGAAAAAGTTTGCTTGACAGAGGGACATCTGGCATTATAAATCTTTTAAAGCTCCTAATATTTGTTTAAAAACACCTATGGATATCTTGGACTATATCAGAGAGAATTCTTTCAGTTATAGAGTAGATATACCCTCTGTAGAGTACGCAAAACAGTATTTAGAGGAAAGGGGATCCCCTCCTCAGGATAAGGAATTAATAATTATAATACCCGACAGAAACGAAGATCCGGAGGCACTTCGTTCAACAGTAACTCAATTAGCCATGAGTAATCTGCTGATAGGGATATTCCTGGGGATTGAAAGAGAGCGGTTCAGGATTAAGAAGATAGTTGTGAGCGATCAATCAGATAGAGAAATAGCGAAAGAGAATAGAGGCCTATTATATACCGTTAGAGATGTCCTCTATAATACCTTGAGGAAAGCTGATATACCTGAAATATACCATCTACATTTTGACCTGGAGTTGAGTGAGATAATATATGGATATTTAAGAGACCGTTTAAGGATAGGTAAAAAAGAAAGAGACAGGCCAATCCTCGGTAAAGGGATAAATATGGCCATAAGTTCTCTTGCGTCTTCAGAACTGGGAGATGAAGTAGCGGATAGAGATGCTGTATTAGTTTTTATGGATGCAGAAAATAAGGAGGTAAGTTATGAGGATCCCTTCCTTCTTGGATCCCCGCTCATTTATAAGGGTTCACCCATTTTATTCAGCAAAGCCGCCTTCAAAAGATATCACATGGAAGGTGAAAGGAGAAAGATCGGTGGCAGAGTCAATGCCTCCCTAGGTGTGCCACTTATAAATATGCTTATATATAAAGGACTAATGCCGATAAAAAGGCCCATCATCTATCCGCTCTCAGGAGAAATAGGGATAGACAGGAATCTATTCTGGTCAATAAAGATAGCGAGAAGATATGGTGTTGAGACGACGACCCTCCTTCAGTTGCTAGGTAAAGGTGAGAGGGGTAAAATTTTGCTTCCTGAAGATAGCTTTTTGCAGGTAGACCTCGGCATAAATATGGATCAGCCTCTGGCTGAAGGCAAACCTCCGAAAGAGGTCCTCAAGGGGGTAAGAAGAATGTCGGAAGATATAATATCCTCTACTTTCCAGATTATTGGTGGAAGTATAAAAGAAGCATGGGGAACATCCAGAGAGTTTATGAAGATGTTCGAAGAATTTCAGAGCCACACCATAGAGAGATGGATGCAATCGCACGACAGCAGGCTTATAACTGGAGGCATAGGCCATGAAGAATTAAGAAGAAATGTTTATAGTGTTGTCAAAGAACATGTCGATGAGCTCTATTCTGAAGGAGGTTTTTTTAAAAAGACATGGAGAGAGATAAGGGAGGTTTTGCACCAGGATGAAGAAGGGTTTATACCTCCTATAAACCAGATCAGAGATGATATGGGAGATGAATTCGATAAGCTTAGAGAGAAACTGATAAATAAAAAGGAAAAGATCTATCCAGAGAAGAAAAGATGAGTCAGACCGAGCGCACCTCCTGCATCATAAAAGTGGTATAAGTGATGGCGAAACAAATTATGGTGAGCGCAATAAGAGTACTAATGTGAGGGAAGACTACCAAAAGGCTTTGGGTGAGAGGAAGAGGGTTTTTAAAGCGAGCCGAAGATATCCTTTCCATCGGCCCAACGAGGACAAGGGACTTTGTCGTCTTTCTCATCGGGTCAATTATGACCGCAGTAGAATCCGAATATAAGGACATGGTAGAAGACAGGGATATGGCCCTCTGTATTCTTACGTGCTTAACGATCCTCTCCACAGTGGCCCCTTCTTGATCAATGGGAGCGAAGGCATTGGCCAAGATGGTAGCCCCAAGGGGGACAAAGAAGGAGAAAAAGATCCACAGGGCCAACGAGGCAAGAGCTGATGTGGCGATGCCCCTGAAAAGGACGGAGAAAAGAATAGCCACACCCAACCAAAAAGAGATGTAAAAAATGCTGATCACTAAGTAAAAAATAATGCGTAAAACCTCCTCAATCCCTGGAACCACACCGAGAAGCAATAGACCAAGAGCAGATATCAAAAGGACAATGGAAGTTAACATTATCGCTATGGTAGCCACACCCGCGAGGAACTTGCCATTGATGATGGAGTCTCTGTAGATGGGTTGAGATACAAGTTTACTAAGGGTCCCTGTGGCGCGTTCACGGTTGATGGCGTCAAATCCCAAGATAAGTCCTATCAAGGGACCGAAAAAGGCCACAAATTGCACCAAGGAGAAAAGGGCACCGGTAGAGGTAAACAGCATCAAAAATACAAATTTCGGTTTGGCTACCCCCTCTAACTCCTGCCGTAGACCCATCCCCGCCATGTAGACCATGATTAGGCTCACCATAGTAATAAGGGCGAAGAGGATAAGGAAGCGATAACTACTAAAATGATCTGCTAACTCCTTCCTGAAGACAGTATAGATACCGTGCAATGTCATCCCTCCTGAAAATACTTCATGTACAATTCCTCCAGGGTGTATCTTTCCGTATCAACCCCGAGTTTTTCCCTGGCGAGTTGTTCGATAGGACCTAAGGCCACCATTTTCCCCTTTATCATGATTCCGACGCGGTCGGAGATCTTCTGAACCTGATGAAGATGATGGGAGGAAAAGAGGACGGTGATCCCCTTCTCGCGGCTGAGTTCCTGGATCAACTCGGTCATCCGGTTGCTCGCATCCGGGTCAAGGCCAAGGGTGGGCTCATCAAGGA
>QMLM01000098.1 GCA_003646745.1 Deltaproteobacteria bacterium
CTATTATGGGGATATTCGCCCTTGAGGCTACCTCCCAAACAGACCTCAACGCAATCGGTTTAATAGCAGGGCCAGATAGCCCCCCAGTTATACCCCCCAACAGAGGCCTTCTTCGCTCAAGATCTATCGCCATGGCTGGTATTGAGTTGATCAAACAGATGGCATCTGCCCCTTCCCCTTCGGCTGCCCTCGCGATCTCCTTTATATCTGATACATTAGAAGATAGCTTAATTATTATAGGTAACTTAGTTGATTTTCTTATCTTTTTTGTTATTTTAGCTACCGTCTGGGGTTTGCTTCCAAACTCCAGTCCTCCCTCTTTGATGTTTGGACAGGAGAGATTTGCTTCCAAGGCGGCTATCCCCTCCAGTTCGCTCAGTCTCAGGGCACATTCAGCGTATTTGCTTGGGCTAGATTCAAAGAAATTGACGATGACGGGTACTTTCCATTGGCGCAAAAAGGGGAGCTTGTCTTGGGCGAAGGCCTCCAAGCCCACGTTCTGCAAACCAATAGAGTTCAGCACCCCCCCCCATGTCTCCCATATCCTTTGCGGAGGGTTGCCCTGACGAGGCCTCAAGGATATACCTTTAGTTACGATTGCACCCAATTTACTGAGATCGATAAGTTGGGAATACTCTTCTCCATAGCCGAAGGTCCCTGCGGCCGGCATAACTGGGTTCTGTAACTCCAATCTCCCTATTTTTACCTTTAAGTTGGGCATCTCTCCCATACTATCTGTTGCGCCTCAAATATGGGTCCATCGTTACAGACCCTTTTATATCCATATTTTGTCTTCACCACGCAACCCAGACACGCACCGACCCCGCAGGCCATCCGTCTCTCCAAAGATATCCAGCATAGCATTTTGTTCTTGGCAGCAAAGCCTGCTACTTCCTTTAGCATAGGCTCTGGGCCACAGGCATAGATTACTGTCCGATCTCTCCCATGATCTGATTCTTCCCTTAAAAGTTCAGTAACTATGCCCTTTCTTCCTACTGACCCGTCCTCAGTAGCTGTCTTTACCGTTATTTCTAAATTGAGGAGTTCAGACAGGCAGATAAGATCATCTTGGGTCTTTGCACCATAGAGGAGGCAGTGGAGCGAGCGAGAAGCCTTAAGCCTCATTATAAAGGAGAAAAGGGGGGCAATCCCTATTCCCCCTGCAATTAGTAAGGCCTTGTAACCAGGCGGTGGATCGGGAAAACCCTTTCCCAATGGGGCCAAGACCATAATCGGTGAACCAACCGACAACCCAGCCAACAGCCCCGTCCCTTTCCCTACCACCTTGAAGAGGAATTCCAACCAGGGGACCTTCTTCTCTTCACCAAAATTGTGGATGGCAAAAGGACGGGGCAAGATAACCCCTGCTCCTTCCACCTTCAACATTGCAAATTGTCCAGGGGTGATGGGACCAATAGGGTAGGGGAGGGAGATCCTCAGGCGATGATAAAAAGAGGCCACCTTCTTTCTTTCTTTTATTTCTCCTTTAAGGTAAAAAGGGTTGCCCATAACTATTTTGGTCGAATGTCCGATCTCCAAAAAATAGTCTCATTATGATAGCGTCTTCACCAGTGTCGGCGTAGTATCTCTTTCTGATTTCCCACGGTGCGAAGCCCACCTTCTTATAAAGGTTGAGGGCAGCCCTGTTCCCCTTTCTGACCTCCAGCTGGTACAATACACCACCTTTTTTATAGGAGAAGTCCAGGCAAAACAGCAACAGAGAGCGAGCGATCCCCAACCTGCGAAAGGAGGGATGGGTGGCCAAGTTTAGTATATGCACTTCCCCCCTGACCATCCAAAATACGATATATCCCAAGACCAACTCACTTCTGCCCTCCGGCATGGTGGCCACGAAATTAAAGGAAATGGGAGAAGTTAGCTCATAGATAAACATACTTCTGGTCCAGGGGGTGGGGAAGGATTTCCTCTCTATCTCCATAATCTGTTCCAAGTGATCCCGGCTCATCTCCTTGATCTGCCATTGTAACATTATCCCTTCTCCTTTTCCCCCTTCAGCTCCTTCAACAGCCCTTTCACTTTTTCGATGAACTCGACGTCATCGGATATCTCTATGGCCTTCTTATAAGCCTCTTTGGCCCCTTTTCGGTCACCCAAGAGATATCTGATGTTGCCTATTTCCACATAGGCCATGGCGGACAATACGTCTCCTCGAGAGGAATTTTCAACGATGGCCCTTTGGTAGCTCTCCAAGGCTTCCTGATATTCCTTTAGATTAAAATATACTTCTCCCTGCCAGCAAAAGGCCCTTTGAGCCACCTCTTTCTCTGGGGAGTGAGTAGCGATATTTAGGTAGCGGAGAGAGGACTTATATTTCACCCTTTCTGCCTTCCAAATCCCCAACTTTAGGGCTGCCCTGTAGTATAATTCATGAAAAGGGAAATCCTTTTGCAGGATCCCAAACCACCCTTTTCCTCCCTCAAGATCCCCCCTATTCAAAGAAATGGACATCATCCTGTAAATACACCATGGATACCATGGGGAGGTCTTGTATTCTTTGATGATCTTTTGATAGGTCTTACTGGCCTCGGGCAAATTTCCGAGTTCTCGAAAGGATTCTCCTTTGATCCAAAGGGCCTCATCCATCTTTGCAAAATTCGGATATTCTAGCTGAAGAAGGTCTAGATTAACGAGACATTCTTTAAACTTCCTTTCTTTGTAGGAACAAATGGCGATTCTAAAGAGGGCGTCTTGACGATAGGTTGGGGTATTGAGGAGGTTAAACCAGTAGGGCATGGCCTCCTGACACTTTCCCTCATAGGAATTAAGCTCTGCTAGAATGTATTGCGCCAAGGCCTTTTCACGCTCTGCCGAAGGAAGTTTGACTATCTCATAAACTACTTCTTTGACATGGGCAAGATCTCCCATTCTCAGATAACACCATCCCAAATTCAACAGAATTTGTCCCTTCATAGGGTCATTGGGGAAACGGCTGAGGAACTCTTTAAGTACTTCTACGGCCTCCTTATACCTATTGAGCCCGATATACACCTCTGCCATCAGGGACAAAACCCTGGGGAATAAAGGGGTATGGGGAAATTCCCTTCTTAAGGTCAACAGCCCCTTCAGGGCTTCCTCCATCCTTTTGTCCATATAAAGACACCAACTTTCTCCGAACAGCGCATTTGAGATCAGGTGAGAGCGAGGGAACTTTTTCAGAAAGAAGCGAAAGGTATTGGCCCCATCTCTATATCTTCTTAATTTAATTTGGGTTTCTCCCAACCAATAGAGGGCGGCGTCCATGGGGGCATCTTTAAGTTTACTGCCCACCACCCTTTGAAATAAACTCTCTGCTTCCTTATATCTTCCCTGTTTATATAGACTAAGCCCCAACCAAAATTTTGCGTAACAGGACAAAACAGGCCCGATCCTGCGGTCTTTAAGGGCCTTTCTGAGATATGTTTCAGATTTTTTATACAGGCCCTCCCGATAAAAGATTTTACCAAGCAAATAGAGCGAGGAGAGATACCAAGGGCCTTGAGGATAATTTTTAATGACATTTTTAAGGCAATCTTTAGCGCAGGAAAGATCGTTAATCTTCTCACAGGAGCAGGCTAGCCAAAAGTATACAGCATCCTTCCCTTTTGACTCCCCTTTTAACGATAATAGCTTAGTAAATACATCTCTGGCTTCTGAGAACTTTTTCTGTTCATAAAGAGCCTTCCCTAAAAGATACATGACCTTTGAGGTATAAGGGTGTTGGGGGTATTTCTGGAGAAATTCGCGAAATTGGACCTCCGCCACCTGGTAAAAACCATCATTGAAGGCCCCAGTTCCTACCTGAAGAAGCTCTTGGGGGGAAGAACAAAAAGAGGGTAGGGGAATAAGGAGGGTTACGGAAAATAAGGCCAAAGATACATATATTAATAGGCCTTTAAGGTTTCTTCCCATTCAGCACCTTTTAATAACTCCTGCACCTTCAGCAGGTCTTTTTTGGTATTGATGTTGATAAAGGAAGAAAGAGATGGATCCAACATTCTGATCTCTTCCTCTTCACAATACCTGACACGCACCTTAGGGAGGAATTCTGTAATCTTAAACCGGCCGCTGTCCAGAAGCGTCTTGATGGGCTCGATGCATTTCTTTGAGTAAAGGGCGTGAAGGGGTTCCAATCCCTCCTTGGTTTTAGGGATCACCACATCATAATTGTTCTTTTTTGCGACGAGGTGGGCGATGACCTCAGGGCGCAGAAAAGGCATATCACAGGCTACACAAAAGGCATAATAATGCTTTGCCCATAAAAGCCCCGTATAAAGCCCCCCCAAGGAACCAGCTCCCTGAACCTCATCTGCGACTATGAGGGCCTGATACCCTTGGAATTGCCGAGGCCGGTTAGTTACTACGACGACCTCGGAAAAGAAACTCCGACACCTACTGTAGACGTAATCGAAGAGGCGGACACCCGCCACCTGGATGAAGGCCTTATCTCGCCCCATCCGGCGACTTCTTCCCCCTGCCAAAATGATGCATGTAATATCCCATTCCATTTATATGGTTTTAATACCATTATTTTCCTCGCTAATCAAGAAGTGATTAGGGGATTAATAGTTGACAGAAGATACTTCATAAATTAAAATTTTGTTAAAAAAATAACAACTAGAATAGTTAAAACCTCAAGTAATTTATTAATGATGAAAATCGGCGTTATTTCCGACACCCATCTACCGTCTGTGACGAAACAATTTAAGGATCTGGTCAACGATCGATTTGCTGATTGTCAAATGGTGGTCCATGCGGGGGACTTTACTTCTCCAGAAGTGTATTATTATCTAAATGAGATGACTTCGGGTAATCTGATAGCAGTTTGCGGAAATATGGACCCGCTTGAGCTGCGCAATTTTTTGCCGGAGAAAAGGATTTTTGAGGTAATGGGGGTAAAGATTGGGCTAATCCATGGATGGGGGGCACCTTACGATCTGGAAGAAAGGATTAAGGGAGTTTTTCACGCAGATAGGGTACAATGCATCATCTATGGACACAGCCACAATGGTGCAAATCACAAGCGGGGGGAGATCCTCTTTTTTAATCCTGGCTCTCCCACCGATAGATATTATGCCAAGGTGAACAGTATCGGTTATCTAAGTATTCAAGGAGGCGAAATAAAAGGAGAAATCGTACCCATTGCCCCTTTAAAGATATAAATTCTGTGTCTGATAAGATATATTATGTAAACTAAATTTACAAAATTTTTATAAGTTCTTTCCTCTTTCTTTCTGTTCAAAGGTTCTTGGCCACAAGCTGCGTAAGTCCCTCTGCCTTCAGATCAGGTATAGTAAAGTACCTCGCCTCAAGGAGCGAAGCGACCTTAAAGGCCAAATCCGTCCTGAGGAAACTGGATTTGTCCTCTGTATCCACGATGATGTAATCCACCTCCCTCATCTCCCTGAGGAGCATCGAGCACCTCTCTATCTCCTCCCATATGCCGAGATCGGACACCCTTTGATTGGCCCTTCCGTCGCTTACGATCACCACGAGAAATCTCGTCTCGGGGTGCTTCAGCTTCACCTGTTTGATCAGGTTATAGGCGGCGAGCAGCCCGGCTCCAAAGGGAGTCTTTCCTCCCACGGGCAGTTCCTTCAGCCTCTTTGAGGCAAGCTCCATACTTGAGGTGGGAGGGAGAATCACCTCGGCCCTGTCCTTGCGGAAGACGATTAGGGAGACCTTTTCGCGCTTCTGGTAACAGTCAAGCAGCAGGGACTGAATAGTGCCCTTGGTGGCTACCATCCTGCGGTTGGCCCCCATGGAGCCTGAACCGTCCACCACGAAGATCACAAGGTGCTTCAGCTTCCTCTCCCTCTCCTTGAACCTCAAATCCTCCTCTTTGACGATGACTACCTCCCTTCTTCCCCTCAGGAGCTGCCAGGGAGCCGCGGCCCTCAGGGTGGCATCAAGGGCGATGTCCTTCTCCTTTTTGCGCATAAGGCTCCTTACATATCTGCCGCCCTTCCCTGAGAACCGGGTCTTCGTCCTTCGGCCTAGGCTGATCCTCTCCCTCCGGTCCTTCCTGAAGGTAAACCTCCTCACCCTGAAGGCCTCACCTACTTCGAAGACCTTTTCCTTGCCACCTCTGTGGTTAAAGGACGCTGGAGCGAATTCCTGCCCCTGTAAGCGATCCTCCTGGGGATGATCTCGAGCCTCACTATCCTCCTTCTTGTCTCTCTCATCTCCCCTTTGAGGCTCCTCGCTCTGTTCCTGTTCGTAATGTTCGAGAAAGCGCCTTCTGTGCACCAAAACCAGTGGAAGTACCTTGAGCAGGTGCCTCTCCGTGACCTCCTGCTGCCCACAGAAGGCCGCATAGGCTCGAGCGGCCTTGATGAGGGCGATATCCGCCCTGTGGCCCGAAACCATCGCCCTGAGGCAAAACTCCGCAGCCTTCCCCTTCAACTCATCGCTGAGCGAGACCTTCTCATTCAGCTCCCTCGCAAGGACTATCCTTTCCCTGATCCTTTCGTCCCTCCTTTTATAC
>QMLM01000099.1 GCA_003646745.1 Deltaproteobacteria bacterium
CCTTTGGGTGGATAAATTGAGCAATTAATAATAAGGAGGGGGAAATGGGAAGAGGAACGAAGGTAGGCTTGATTATTGTAGCTATAGTTCTCGTTTTATTATTGGGTTTCTACTCTTATGTTAAGAAGACCTATAACGAACTTGTGACCCTGGATGAGGGGGTTAAAGCGGCCTGGGCTCAAGTGGAAAACCAACTCCAGCGCAGGATGGACCTTATCCCCAACTATGTGGAGACGGTGAAAGGGTATGCCCGACATGAGAGGGAGGTTTTTTTGAAGGTTACCGAGGCAAGGGCCAAGGCGGCAGGGGCAGGGAGTATATCCGAGAAGATAGCGGCTAACAATGAGTTAACAGCGGCTCTGGGTAGGCTGATGTTAGTGGTGGAACGTTACCCCGATCTCAGGGCTAATCAGAACTTCATCCGTCTCCAGGATGAGCTGGCTGGGACTGAAAACCGTATCGCCGTGGAGCGCAGGAGATACAATGAGGCGGTCAGGGCCTATAATGTCCGCATCAGGAGTTTCCCCACCAACATCTTGGCTGGCATCTTCGGCTTTAGGAGGGCTCCTTTTTTCGAGGCCCCACAGCAGGCCAAGAAACCACCAAAAGTGAAATTCTGATCCTTTCCCCTTCCTTTTATGGTTGAACTGATGAAGGCCATGATTCTGGCCGCCGGCCGCGGAAAGAGGTTGGAGCCTCTGAGCAGGGTTAGACCCAAACCCCTCTTTCCTGTGCTGAACAAGCCACTGCTGGGGGTCATCATCGGGCAACTAAAGGGAATAGGAGCAGGGGAAGTCATCATCAACGCCCACCATTTGGCTGAAAAGATAGAAGACTTCGTATACAGGGGAAAATGGGGTCTAAGGGTGGAGGTAAGGCGTGAGCCTGCGATTCTAGGCACTGGAGGAGGTATCAAGAACTGTGCTGACTTCTTCAAAGACACCCCTTTTTTCTTGGCGGTAAATGCCGACATATATCACACCTTTGATCTGAACCCTGTTCTTAAATACCATGAAGAAGCAAATAACCTAGCCACTTTGGTACTATATGACTATCCTCCTTTCAATCAGGTAGGAGTAGATCAGCAGGGGAGGATCATCAGCATTAGGGGGAGAGAGTTACAAAGATGTACTTCTCCTGCTCGTATTCTCACCTTTACAGGAATCCATATCATTTCTACTGAACTGCTAGCTTATATTCCCCATGCTGAATATTTCGATATCATGAAGCTTTATACCGAACTTGCCTCCCGAGCAGAGGCCGTCAGGGGTTACCAGGTGAGGGATGGATATTGGCGAGATATAGGCAGGTTGCAAGACTACTGCATCTTGCATCAGCATCTATTGGCAGAAGGCGCAAGGCCCCTAATACATTCCACGGCCCGTGTAGAGGAGGATGTCAGGATGGAGGGGGTTGTTTGTGTAGGCGGAAGGACTCATATTGGGAGGGGCTCCCTAATTAAGGACTCCATCCTTTGGGAAGAGATTGTTGTGGAGGAGGGGAGTATATTGGAGGGATGCATCGTAGGGGATGAGACAAAGGTAGAAGGTAAGCACAGGGGGGAGGTCTTGGCCCCTGGGGGGAGTTATGTCAAGGGATAAGAGATATGGGACAAAGGGTTCGCCGTCATCGGATTTAATCAGGTTTGTTCATGGTTATCTATCGGGGGGAAGAATCTCTTGGGAAGAGATCGCCGGAGATGGTTCGGGAAGGTGTTTCTACCGTGTCAGGAAAGGGGAAGGGAGCTGGGTGGTTATGGTACAAGATCGTCCGCCAAGAGATCAGCGCGGGATAAGTGAAAACGATTCCTTTCTCTACATCGCCCAGCACCTGAGGCGGAAGGGAGTACATGTGCCGGAGATATACGCTTACGAGAAGCACAGGGGTTGGTTCATCATGGAGGATCTGGGAGACCGCCATCTCCAGACCGAGGTCATGAGAGTAAGGAGAGATCAGCAGAGGGTAAAGGAGCTCTATCGAAAGGTAATAGATGACCTCATCATCATTCAGGTGGAGGGGCGAAAGGGTTTTGACCCTTTTAAGACCCATAACCCCCCCTATGACCAAGGTTTCATGCTAGCGTGGGAATCGGAATATTTTCATTTTGCCTTCTTGGTAGGTTACCTCGGCCTCTGTATCCCTGATGAAGAACTCAGTGGCGAGTTGGAAGAATTGGCCCACAAGGCAGCACAGGCACAAGGGGGGTATTTTCTTTATCGGGACTTCCAGTCCAGGAATATAATAATAAGGGATACAGGGCTGGGCTTCTTGGACTTTCAAGGGGCTAGGCTTGGCCCTCTACAGTATGATCTGGCCTCCCTCCTGCTGGACCCCTATGTGGAACTGGAGGAGGAGGTTCAGGAAGAACTTATGGCCTACTACCTGCAGCGGATACAGGAGCTATTGCCATTGGACCCAAAGGGGTTTCGTGAAATATATCCATTAGTAGCCATTCATCGTAACATGCAGATTTTGGGTGCCTTTGCCTTCCTAATTCAAGCCAGGGGAAAGGAATTCTATCGAAGATATATTCCTCCTGCCTTGAGGAGCCTGCGGACCCTTTTGAGGGATGGGAGATTTGACGCTTACAGGCGATTGAGGAAGGTGGTTTTCGAGGATATTAAAGGGATATGAGGTGATGACGCGCCCGAGAAAGCCTCCAAGTCTGTCTGCGGGGGATGCCGTTGGCATTGTGGCCCCGGCCAGCTACATCCCCAAAGGAGGTGAGCAATATCTACAGTTGGGGGTCCAGAAGCTGAAAGGGGTAGGCTTCGGTGTTAAATATTCCCCTTCACTGCTGCAAAGGAAATATCTCTACTTGGCCGGGGAAGACAAGGAACGGGCGAAAGAGCTCATGGCAATGTTTTTGGACCCTGATGTCAAGGCCATCCTTTGCACCCGTGGGGGCTATGGTGCTCAACGGATCATTCCTTATCTAGATCCCACTATTATCCGAAATCATCCCAAGCCTTTGGTAGGGTGCAGTGATATAACGGTTCTGCTCATCTATCTGTTGCAAAGGTGTGACTTGATCCCCTTTCATGGTCCTAACGTGGCCACTCGTCAGTTTGTGGAGGGGGATGAAGAGATGGGTGTTTCTCTAAGAGAAGCCTTAACTTCTGCCGCCCCTTTAGGGGAGGTTAGGTGTTCTGTGTTGCGTGGGGGAAAAGCCCAAGGGGAGATAGTTGGTGGTTGCCTATCCTCATTGGTGACCACCATTGGGACCCCTTATGAGGTAGATCTTAGGGGAAAGATACTATTTTTGGAAGATGTAGATGAATCACCTTACAAGATCGATAGGATGCTCACCCACCTGAAGGAAGCAGGGAAATTATGGGAGGTGGAGGGGATCGTACTCGGCCAGATGCCGGGATGCGACCCGGGAGATGGTCTATTACAGGAGGTGATAATGGATGTTTTGGGGAATTTAGGTGTCCCCATCCTTTTCGGGTTTCCCTCTGGTCATGGACCAATGAACATTACCGTCCCTCTCGGGGTAGAGGTAGTGGTGAAGGAGGAGGCAGTGATCTTTCAAGAGGGGGGGGTAGAATGATACGCACTGAGAAGGGCCAAACAATTTATTTTCTTGGCATAGGTGGAATCGCCATGGCCCAGGCTGCCCTTTTACTTAAAGAGATGGGGTATGAGGTAAAGGGATCAGATATATCCCTTTACCCGCCGACGGATAGGCTTTTGCAAGAAGGGGGGATTATTGTAAAGGAAGGATATGATCCGGCTCATCTCTGCCCCCGTCCAGATATGGTTGTGATCGGCAACGCCATCTCCAGGGGCAATCCGGAGGTGGAGACCATTCTGGAGGAGGGGATTCCTTACCTCTCACTGCCAGAGTTGATCAGGAGGATGCTTCTGTCAGAGAGGCGATCAATGGTGGTGGCTGGAACCCATGGAAAGACCACTACCGCTTCCCTGCTTGCCTGGCTTATGTTTAGGGCTGGGTTAGATCCTTCTTTTCTGATCGGGGGGATCCCCATAAACTTCGGCCGAGGGGTTCACCTTGGGAGAGGAGATTGGGTAGTTTTGGAGGGTGATGAATACGACAGTGCCTTTTTTGACAAACGCCCCAAGTTCCTCCATTACCTCCCGGGGGTAATAATTCTGAACAACATAGAATACGACCACGCCGACATCTATCGGAACTTGGAAGAGGTAAAGCTTTCCTTCCTCCGCCTCATCGACGTTATTCCCCCCGAAGGGATCATTGTTGCCTGTGCCGATGATGAGGCTGTAGGGGAGGTGATATGTAAGGCCCCTTGTCGCGTGGAGACCTTCGGGGCAGCAGGGAAATGGTCGCCAAAGGGAGTGAAGGTAACACAAAAGGGGATAAGCTTTCGCCTTCAGAGGGGGAAGGAGGAATTGGGCGAGTTTGGACTGTCGCTATGGGGTGAACATAATCTGAGAAATGCGTTGGGGGCAGTAGTGGCTGCTTATCTCATCGGCCTTCCCTTGCCGGAGATACAGGAAGGTCTACGGACCTTTCAGGGGGTTAGGCGTCGGATGGAGGTGGTTGGGAAGGCCAGGGGGGTGACCGTAATAGATGACTTTGCCCATCATCCCACCGCCGTACGCGCTGTCTTGCAGGCTGCAAGGTCTCGTTTCCCCGGCCGGCGACTTTGGGCCATTTTTGAGCCCCGAACCCAAACAATGCGCCGGGGAATCCTGCAAGGAGAGCTTGCTTTGGCCCTGGGAGAAGCCGACCGAGCAGTAATCGGTAAAGTCTCCCTGAACTCAACACAAGAGGGATTGGATCCACAAAGACTTGTTCAGCAGATCAGGGGGGTTAAGGGAGATGCTGCTGCCATATATCTGGAAGACCCCCGGCAGATCATTGTCTACTGCGTCGAAGAGGTAGCGCGTGGTGATGTTATATTAGTAATGAGCAGTGGCTATTTTGCTGGCCTTCCTTGGAAGATATTAGATGCCTTAAAAAATTCCGCTTGACATATTTTGCCATAATCTGGCAAAGAAAATAGGCCGTGATCAGTGAAATAGAAGATCTTAGCGAGGTGGAAAAGAGGATCTTAGAAGATCCGATCATTCAGCGGGTGGTGGAGCTTGCTCGCCGTGAGGGAGTACGTCTCTACCTAGTTGGTGGTACTATACGTGACATCATTCTGGATAAAGAGGCCGGGGATTACGATTTTGTCATGGAGGAAATGGACATCTTCTTTCTAGATCAACTGGGGGATCTCTTTGCGGCCAGTTATTTCTCCATGGGTAAGGGGAGGCAGGAGCGGGTCTACCGTTTGGTAAAGGAGGAAAAGACCATTGACTTTACTGTAATGGTAGGAGATAACATCCATCAGGATTTGATGAGGAGGGATTTTACCATCAACGCTATTGCCTATTCCTTCGAGGAAAGACGGTTCTATGCTCCCTCTCAAGCCGTGAAAGATCTAAAAGAGGGTAAGATCGATCTCCTATCACCCCAGGCCGTGGAGATGGACCCGTTGCGCATGCTCAGGGCGGTCCGCTACCGATGTACCCTGCCCGGTTTCGGCCTCACTGAGAGATTGAAAGAGGAGATTAAGCGCCAAAAGGGGTCACTGCGCGACGTGGCACCGGAGAGGATCAGGGGTGAAATGGATGAGATTATTCTTTCCTCTTACCCTGCTGAGGGGCTCCGTTTGATGCAGGAGCTAGGACTACTTTTGGAGGTATTTCCGGAGATGTCGCCTCTGCAGGGCCTCCCCCAGGGGCGATATCACACTACCGATGCTTTATCCCATACTATAGAGGTGGTTGGAAAAGTAGCTGAGATAATTAAAAGGGGGCCACCTTTCCCCTTTCAGCCATCCAGGCAGCAGCGCCTTATCCTGGGATACGGAGCGTTATTTCATGACCTTGGTAAACCCGCCACCAAGATAATTGATGAAAGAGGGGAGATCCACTTCTATGATCACCCGCAGCACTCCGCCCGCCTGGCTCAGGATATCATGAGGCGTCTGAAGTTCCCTAATAGGTTTAGAGATGAAGTAGTCCTTTTGGTGGAGAACCATATGCGTATCCTCACCCTCTCGGCAGGGGAGCCCAGGGACAAGGCCTTGCGGAGGCTCATCAACCTCATGGGGGAGGGTATAAAGTTGTTGCTGCTGCTGGGTCTGGCCGAGATAGAGGCCAAGGATATCGAAAATGAAGATGAGAAGAGCAGATATATGGACCTCTGCCGGCGGATATGGGACCTATACGAGCGAGAGGACCTTATCGCCCCCTTGCCCTTGTTGAGAGGGGAGGATCTGTTAGCGTTAGGCTATTCCCCAGGCCCTCGCTTAGGTGAAATCCTTAAAGAGGTTAGCAGACGCCAGATCACAGGGGAACTGAAGGATAAAGAGGAAGCCCTAAAGTTTGTCAGGGAAGAATACCCCCTCCGGCCCCCTGATTTGCAATAAAGCCAAGGGGTAGGTTTGACACAACAGGGGTATATCCTTTAAAATAATAAATGGACTCAGGA
>QMLM01000100.1 GCA_003646745.1 Deltaproteobacteria bacterium
ATGGAGGAATTGAGATATGACCCCCTTCCCAGCCACCGTGAACCCCCCGAGACCCCCATGGAGGGAGAGATGGCCGGGGAATATCCTCTGATCCTAACCACTGGGGCGAGGAGTTTGGAGTTTCTCCATTCGGAGTTTCGACAGATAGAGAGGCTCCGAAACAAGAGGCCTTATCCCACCCTTCAGATTCATCCGACAACCGCTAAGCAATGGGGGGTTGGAAATGGAGATGCGGTGATTTTGGAGAACCGCCTGGGGTCTGTCAGGCTTAAGGCAGAGGTGACCGAGGATATTCTACCGGGTGTCGTCAATGTTCCCCATGGGTGGGTTGAGGCCAACGTCAACCTTCTCACCGACAACTCAGTGGCTGATCCCGTAACCGGGTATCCCGCCCTAAAGGCATTGCTGTGCCGGATCAAGAAGGCGTAATGAGTTGACAGTCTCTCTATTTGTCCCTTATTATTTCCTGCGACCAAATCAGAGGGAGGGAGAAGATGGATCTAAAAGGTAAGAGGGCCGTTGTGACCGGGGCCGGGCAGGGTATCGGAAGGGCAATTGCCTTAAAGCTGGCCCAGCGGGGGGCGGACTTGATTGTCGATGACATAAACCCTCAGACCGTTAAAAGGACAGCTCAGGAGGTTCAGGCCCTGGGGACAAAGGCCTTTGCAGTGGTGGCTGACGTCTCTCAGAGGGCTGATGTGGAGGAAATAGTGAAGGTTGCCCTGAGGGAGTTAGGGGGTGTGGACATCTTGGTGAACAACGCTGGTATCGCCCGTAGTGCCCTCCTTTTGCGATTAAAGGACGAGCAGTGGGATGAGGTCCTAAATGTAAACCTGAAAGGTATTTTTTACTGCACCCAGCTTGTAGCACCTCAGATGATTAAGCAACGTTATGGTAAGATCATAAATATCTCCTCCATTTACGGCCGAATAGGAACAATTGGTGATGCCAACTATGCCGCCTCTAAGGCGGGGATAGTGGGTTTCACAAAAAGTGTGGCTAGGGAGTTGGCCAGGTATAACATCAACGTCAACGCCATTATGCCCGGTCTGATCGACACCCCTTTGTTGAGGGGGATACCGGATAAGTACCTGCAGCCGATGATAGAGGATGTTCCTTTGGGCAGGGTGGGCAAACCCGAAGACATCGCCAATGTGGTTGCCTTTCTCGCATCCGATGACGCCAGCTATATGACCGGGGCCATTCTGGAGGTGACCGGCGGCTGGAATATGTGATGGAGGTATTCCTTGTTAAAAGGATATAGCCCTATGGGCCCCAAATGGCCATGAAGGTACTGTTCGCCTCCTCTGAGCTTGCCCCCTTCGCCAAGACCGGTGGTTTGGCCGATGTTTGTGGGTCTTTGCCCAAGGCCTTACTTCAATGGGGGGTGGCACCAACGCTGGTACTGCCCCTTTACCGCTCGGTAACGGAGGGAGGTTGGGGGCTGGAATTGGTGATTGAGGGCCTCCCCGTAGTGATGGGTCAGTCTGAGTTTAGGACGGATATCTACCGGGGTTGGCTGACAGAGGAGATCCCCGTCTTTTTCGTCCAGCGTGATGAGTTCTTTGACCGCACTTATCTTTACGGAACTCCCAAGGAGGATTACTTCGATAATGCCCAGCGCTTTGCCTTCTTTTCGCGAGCGGTCATCGCTCTGGGCGAAGCCCTCAGTATAAGATGGAGGATCATCCACTGTCATGACTGGCAGACAGCCTTGATACCGCTATATCTGAAGGCCTTTTACTCTAATCACCCACTATTTACTAGGACCAAGACGATCTTCACCATTCACAACCTCGGCTATCAGGGGATCTTCCCTGCCGAGACCTTCCCCCTTCTTGGGCTCCCTTCCCGCCTTTTCTCCTCGGATATCTTGGAGTTCTGGGGAAAGATCAACTTTCTTAAAGGGGGAATTGTTTCCTCGGATCAGGTGACCACTGTGAGCCCCACCTACGCCAAGGAGATTCAAACCCCTGAATTCGGCTATGGCCTAGAGGAGGTCTTGAGGGCGAGGGCGGATGAACTGGTCGGCATCCTAAACGGGGTAGATTATTCAGAATGGGATCCTGAGGGAGATCCCCACTTAGTTGCCCACTACAGCCGCGATGGCCTACAGGGCAAGAGGAGATGCAAAGAGGATCTTTTGAAGACATTTCAACTCTCCCAGGACTTAATGGAGAGACCGTTGCTGGGTATGGTCTCTCGTTTGGCGGAGCAAAAGGGGTTGGACATCCTCTGTCAGGTGGTGGATAAGTTGATGGCAGCAGGAGCTGGGCTGGTGATCCTTGGTAAAGGACAGCAGAAGTACGAACGCCTCTTGGTGCAGTTGGCCCGAAGACATCCTCAGCAAATGGGGGTAAGGATCGCCTTTGATGAACCACTGGCCCATAAGATAGAGGCGGGTTGTGATATGTTTCTTATGCCTTCCCGCTACGAACCCTGTGGTCTGAGCCAGATTTACAGTATGAAGTACGGGACTATCCCCATTGTGCGCCATACCGGTGGATTGGCCGATACGGTTGTGGAGGTAAACCCGAAGAGGGGGAGTGGGACGGGATTTAAGTTTTCAACCTATCACCCTGATGCCCTTTGGGAGGCCATCGAGAAGGCCCTTAGTTGTTTTGCTGATAAGGAGCTCTGGTTGCGCTTGGTACAGCAGGCCATGTCTCAGGACTTTTCTTGGTCGCGCTCAGCAAGACAATACCTTAAGCTGTATCGCCGAAGGAGGAGGGGATGAATTGGTATGTCTGTTTTCATGGTCACTTCTATCAGCCCTCCCGGGAGGACCC
Source organism: Deltaproteobacteria bacterium (assembly GCA_003646745.1). Classification (GTDB taxonomy): domain Bacteria; phylum Desulfobacterota; class B13-G15; order B13-G15; family RBG-16-54-18; genus B11-G15. The sequence goes on from QMLM01000100.1 coordinate 2,790, forward strand.
TTGGCTAGAGGTGATAGAGCTTCAACCTGAGGCAGCTCCCTATCATGATTGGAACGAGCGCATTACCGCCGAGTGCTATGGCCCAAACGCCATGGCCAGGCGGCAAGACCCTCAGGGACGCATCTTGAGTATAATCGACAATTACGAGGGAATAAGCTTTAACTTTGGCCCCACCTTGCTGTCTTGGCTAAAGAAAGGTGCCCCCTTGGTCTATGAGAAGATTTTGGAGGCCGATAGAGTGAGCCTTACAAGGCGCCAGGGCCATGGAAATGCCATCGCCCAGGTATACAATCACATAATAATGCCCCTGGCCAACTCCCGTGATAAACTCACTCAGGTAATCTGGGGGATAGAGGCCTTTAGGTTTCATTTCGGAAGGCGACCTGAGGGGATGTGGTTGGCCGAGACCGCCGTGGACAATGAGACGTTGGCCATCATGGCACAGGCGGGGATACGCTTTACCATCCTGTCCCCCCGGCAGGCCCAAGCGGTGCGCCCCCTTGGGAAAAAGGATTGGACAGCAGTAGATGAGGGAAGCCTTGATATTAGATATCCCTACCGCTGTTTCCCTAAGCCCGGTCTGGAGATAGACATCTTCTTTTACCACCCTGGCCTGGCCCACGGGATCGCCTTCGGCCCTCTGCTTCAAAGCGGCGACCGTCTGGTACGACAGATGGAAGGGCTCTTCTCTGGAGATATTCCCTGCCAGCTGGTATCTGTGGCCACCGATGGGGAGACCTATGGCCATCACCATCGATTCGCAGAGATGGCGTTGTCCTATGCCCTTGAACACTTTGAAAATCACCCCACCATAAGGCCCACTAATTTCGCCCATTTTCTCTCCCTTTGTCCCCCGCGGCACGAGGTGACCGTCAAGGAGGGCACTTCCTGGGGGTGTGTCCATGGGGTGGACAGATGGTTTCGCAACTGCGGGTGCAACACTGGGCGAAACCCTAGCTGGAGCCAGCAGTGGAGGACTCCTTTGCGTGAGGCCCTCAATTGGTTGCGTGACGAGATGGATATCCTGTTTGAAGAGGAGGGCAGCCGTTACCTCAAGGACCCCTGGGAGGCTAGAAATGACTACATCCATCTTATCTTAAGGCCCGAAGAAGAGACCAAAGATGCTCTTTGGGCCAAACACCGCAACGGGCGGGCAGCGGATAAGCAGAGGGTATGTGCCCTAAGGCTTTTGGAGATGCAATATCACGCCCAGATGATGTTTACCAGCTGTGCCTGGTTTTTCGACGATATCTCCGGGCTGGAGGTTCAGCAAAATTTGCGTTATGCCGCCAGGGCCATGCAGTTGGCGAAGGGTTTTGGACTGGACTTAGAAGGGGAGTTTATCTCAAGGCTCAAAGATGCCAAGAGCAATCTGCCCAAATTTGGGGATGGGGCTCGCATCTACCAAAAGATCATTCGTCCACACCTCTACGATTTGAGGCGTCTGAGTGTACATTTCGGCTTCCATTGCTTGATCGACAAACCCCCGTTGAAACGCCCACACCCCTTTTATACGGCCGTAGTTGAAGTACAAGACCTTCAGGAGTACTCCGCAGATGGCGCCATCCTTAACCTTATCCGGGCAAAGCTCAGGCATAATCGCACCGAAGAGGCTCAGGTGAGCGATGTGGTGGTCTTTTATCGTGGTTACCTTACCCTGAAGGGAGGGATCATTGCGCCCGAGCAGCGCATGGCCTTAATAGAGGAATTTAAGAAGGGGGCCATCGATAAAGTTGAAAAAAAATTAGGGGACCTTCCCGACCATTACGGGGCGCAGGACATCTTCTTGGATGACAGGATAAGGCTTTCTCTCTCATTAATGGAGGAAAGGTTCACTTCCCTAAAAGAGGAGTATCGAAGGTTTTACGAGCATAATAAGGCGCTTTTCGCCTATCTGCACGAACTCCATGTACCCATGCCCGAGGTGTTTACTGCCCTGGCCCATACAGTGTTGCAGGAGAGGCTGTACGAAGAGATAGAAAAAGAGGTCAGTGGCAAGAGTAGTCAATTTGCCGAAATGCTGGCTGAGGCCCGTAGTTGGGGCGTTAATCTGGCGCAAAGCCGTGCCTGCTGTCTGCTCAGGGACAAGATCCTGGAAGATTTGATTAAGGTCGCCGAGAAAGATGACCCCTCTGGGCTGACCCGACTGATGCGCCTGTTGAATATTTGTGAAGGGTTATTTCCCTATCAATACCTTTGGGAGGTGCAAAACGTCTTTTGGGAGCTCCTGCCCAAGATCAGGGAACGTTATGGGATACTCCCCCCAGAGGTGCTCGAACTGGGTGAGAAGCTTGGTTTTGTGATGAAGGAGGATGGATGAGGACAGTCGCTTGAATTTGTTGATTAATGGCGAAAGAAAAAGTAAAATTTAAAATAACTTTTAATTTTTCTTTTTAAAGGCATCTTAGGATGAGGATTACACTTACCTTTAATGCTAATTCACCTATTAAGTTTCCTATTCAGTATAACCACCTCCTGCAAGCCTTTATTTACCGACATCTCTCCTCAGAGTTGAGCGACTTTCTCCATCAGGAAGGCTTTCTCTATGGGAAGAGGCGTTTCAAGCTCTTCACCTTCTCCAATCTGATGGGTAAATATCGGATACATAAAAAGGAAGGGGTGATAGAATTTTTTCCTCCCTTTAAACTGGTGGTGAGCTCACCGGTGGAGAGGTTCATCCAGGAGCTGGCCGAGATCCTCATTAGGAGATCGGAGGTGGATCTTATCGGGCAGAAGGTCTTAATAGAAGGGATAGAGGTGCACTTCACCCCCTCCATAGATGGCGATCTCCTCATCAAGATGCTCTCCCCCATGACCATGTCCAGCACACTGAGGACCCCCGATGGAAGATCAAAGAGGTATTACTACTCCCCCTTTGAGAGGGAGTTTTCCACCTTGATGGAGAGGAATATCCAGAAAAAATACGAGTTGATCCATAACTCCCCTGCTGACGGTTTGCATCTGGAGGTGATCCCTGAGAGGGTGGATAAAAGTTGTGAGAAGATCCTGAACTTCAAGGGGACGGTGGTCAAGGCGTGGAGGGGTACCTACCGACTGCGGGGCTCCCCGGAACTCCTACACACCGCCTATGAGTGCGGCTTGGGAGTCAAGAACTCACAGGGGTTTGGGTGTTTTGAGGTGGTAAAAAGGAAGGAGGGGCATTAAGAGGAAAGGCCTTTAAAAAGGTGAAATTCATCCTCACTGGCGACCCCGAATTTAAGCCTTTGGGAGATGAATGGGAGATAGAGTGGATTTGAAGGGGGAGGTGGTGAAGGTCTTCTGGAGAAAGAGGCCATTGAAAGGGGATTGGACGCTGAGGGATGTCCCCATCTTCTTCTGGTCTGAAGATGTAGGGCTTGAGGACGTCCTTGAGGCGCTGAGGAAGGAAGAAGGGTGGGTTCTGCTCAGGTTTTTCGAGAGGGCTCCCATCAAACTAGTCCTAATGGCCCTGAAGGAGGTGGAGAAGGAGAAAGAGGTGACAAGGTTATTTTCCCGGGTGGCAGGGATGCTCTCGCCTGATACCAGGTTGAAATGGGAGACCTATTTGAAAGCAGTCTATGGGAACCTTGAGGGAAGGGCAGAAGAGGGCCCTTGATTGGGTCTTGCAGAAGTTCCCTGCGGTGAGACAATCCTTCCGTTTCACAGGGGGAACAGCCCTCTATAC
>QMLM01000101.1 GCA_003646745.1 Deltaproteobacteria bacterium
ATGTGGTAAATCTAGACAATATATGATATAAAACTAGTAAATTAACTCCGGAGGGGCGGGGAAGATCCCGCCCTTCTTTTTCCCCATAGGGGGGCATCCAGTTATTTTATGGAAAGATGAAGGTCGTTATCCTTGGGATCGGTAATATCCTATTGAAGGACGAGGGGGTGGGGGTGCGGACCATCGAGTATCTGCACCGCTTCAGCTTCCCCCCCCAGGTTGAGCTGGTGGATGGGGGCACCGCCACCTTTGATCTATTTGGCCTCTTTACCGAGACAGACCACCTGGTTGTGATAGACGCCGTAAAAGGGGGGATGAGCCCGGGGACTATCTATCGCCTAGAACCAAAAGACCTCTTGCCGCGGCAACACACTCCTATCTCACCCCATGATCTAGGACTGCTAGACGCCCTGGATATGGCCGCCAAAATAGGACGCTTACCACACTCGGTGGTGATCTTTGGGATCGAGCCAAAAGAGATCGATTGGGGAATGGAACTGAGCCCAGAGATCGAAGGCATAATTCCCAAGGTGGCCGATTTGGTCCTCGCCGAGGTTGAAGGATATCTAAAATAAAGTAACGCCATTTTAGTCTTTTCTGTTGACTTCCCTCAATTTTTTCATTAATGTTTTTTTCTCCAAATCAAATTTTCCGGAGGAAAGGGTGGATGAGGAGAGGCTGCAGTATTTTAAGGCCATTCTAACCGAGCAACTAAAAAGCCTCATTGAAGAGGCCGCCAGGACCGTCAACGATATGACGGGAACCGAGGGGGACTTTCCAGATCCTACTGATAGGGCGTCATTGGAATCAGACCGCAATTTTTTGCTCAGGATTCGCGATCGAGAGAGAAAACTGATCACAAAGATCAAGGAGGCACTGGAGAGGATAGAGGAGGGGACCTTTGGCATCTGTGAGAGATGTGGAGGGGAGATATCGGAGAAGAGGTTAGAGGCCAGACCTGTGACGACCCTCTGTATAAAGTGTAAACAAGAGCAGGAAGAACTGGAAAAAAGGGGATTAAGGTAATCCCTGGAAGACACTCAATACATCAAGAGACGACAATAGATACTTTTGACCCACCTTGACATTTTAAAACCATAAGTGTAATTTTAAAATAGGCCTGGATGGCGGAACTGGTAGACGCAAGGGACTTAAAATCCCTTGGGGCATTGCCCCGTGCGGGTTCGATCCCCGCTCCAGGCACCAATAAAGGAAGATCCCTTGTCTTATCATTTTAAATCCTCTGATTTATCAGAGTCAATCTTGTATTTCCTCAAGACCTTCCCATTTGTTTCATCAACCTTATTTCTTTCCAAAACTATCTGATTACCCCATTCATCCACAATAATGTGGTACTCTCCATCATTATTTTCTATGGCCTTGACAAAATCCTCCATCGAGGAAATCTTCTCACCATTGACTTGAGAAATAACGTGATTTCGAAAGTCATCATAACCCACTGTGATTTCATCTCCTAAAATCTTGGTTAAAACAATTATCTGCCTTCGGCCCTCTGACGGCTCTCCGTGAAGGTAATAATTGACTAAATGCGCCGGAGCGTCTCTCAGCTCGTCCCATATATCGAGATAGTTCCGGGTCAGTGGCTGAAATACCAATCCGCCCACAATATAATATGTAGGCGCTTTATCATACTGTTTATAGGGCACTAGACGAGAAGAATTTATCACCGTTTTCAATGCAATGGTCACATCCAGAACCTTTCCATCCCTCAGGATCTTACATTGAACTGTATCACCGATGAATTTGTTGTGCACCATGTATTCAAAATATACTCGTTCATTATCTCTAAAACGTATTGTTCCATCGTTTGCAATCGGCTCTCCATCTATGGAAAGGATCACATCTGCGGATTTCAATATACCTTGGGCGCAGGATTTTGGAGCAATATATTTGACCAAAACTCCTGTCTGTTTATCGTTCATATGATATTTTGACCTGAGACCTGGATTTTCCATGGCCTGCAGGTTTATCCCTAAGCTCGGAATCCCTTCATAATTCCCATCCGCTATATCCTCCAGGAAATGATCTATGACGGTAACAGGAACCATATAACCAATATTTTGGGCAAACATATACTCCTGAAATGCCACTCCAACTATTTTCCCATCTTTTATTACAGGCCCACCGCTGCTTCCTGGATTAATGGCAGCATCAATCTGACACGTAAGCAAATGCGCCCCACTATGAGCATAGCGATTATATTCAACTCTGGAAACAACTCCTTCTGTGATGCATAGTTCATCCCCACCCATGGGGAAACCGTAAACAGCCACCCTATCTCCCATCTTTGGTAGGGTTCCCATTTGGAGTGGTTCTGCACCAGAAAAAAATGAGTCATCAGCAACTCTCAAGACAGCAAGATCACAATTATGATCCACAATTTCAACTTTAGCAGTATATTTCTTCGCTTGTCCCGCACGTTTTACCTGAATAAATGTTTGGTTTGCCACAACATGCGCATTAGTCAAAATCCTCTTATCGCTTATAATACATCCAGATCCGTACTTCCTCCCCTGCCGCAATAGTTGCCAGGGCATATCATAGTCATGTTTTGTGTACACTGTATATATTTTTACTATTGCTTCTCTAACATTTCGTTGGGCATATGATGGTACGACCACAATACAAATCAAGACCACCGCCAGCAATATTTTTATGAAACCCCTCATGAGCTCTCCTCTCTATTGGTTTAATATTTATCGAGAAACCTACTCATATAAAAATCTGATTTTCCCATTATTGTCGTCTCCTAAAAAAATCCTAATATTACCCCGTTTGGCACGCGGGCACCACACCCTAGTACCAAGACCTCAGGCTGAGAGGGAAGGGGATAGATGCGTACATCATCTTCCTCTGGATTAATTATCCCCTCGATCCCCTCTTTGAGTTCTTTTAACCCTTGCCAGCTCAAGGCACAGTGGAAGATGGAATACTGAAGGTGAACTCCTCTGCCCTTCATGAACTTGAAGACCTTTTGCAGCCTTTTGTGATCACATATATCATAGCATACCAAATAAGGTGCCTTCATGGGCGCAGCTCTCTTATCATCTCGAAGATATCATCGATCAGAGACTCGACGAATTCCACTATCATCTCTCTTCTGTTCTCAAACCTCAGGGCAATGTCTTTCATCCCTTCTTTGCTCACCATCCACCCATCTGAGGTTCTTTCAATATACCCTTTCCTCTGGGCACCTCGGAGAAAGCGGATGCCCTGCAGATGCATCTCGGGCTCTAAAATGTAACAGATATCCAGGGCTAGGCCGAAATTGTGCCTCCTGTGCAGAACCCCCAGATGTGGGTCGAGTCCCGCCCTGATGAGACAGCTGATAACCATTTCCCTAAATATCCCGTTTATGACGTTAAGAACAACCTCCCATGTCTCCCTGGGCCGTTGTCTGTCAAATATCAAAAGATAGTCCTTCTCTCGAAACCCTTCATTTATGAACTTATTACTTAGCTCTTTGGAAAGTCTTTTGAGCACCAACAGTTGTAATCTCCTCCTTTTAGCCTTTATCCAATCTTTAATCCTTTCTATATGCTCTGTCCTACTGATAAGCAGCTTCTGTGCCTCGTAGTATCGGGAGAACCCATCATTGTATCCCAAGGCAACAGCAATCTCCTTCCCCCTGTTATCGAGAAAGGTCACGGGTATACTGTTTTCTGTAAAAAGGGTGATTGCTCCTGCCTCTATACGCAAATTCCCTACAATCACCACCCTGCCGATTATACGGGCAGGGATACGCCTGGGAGCCTTCCCATTTTCGCTAATCTATATGGATGGACCGTCTCTCGCCACCGTGAGCGTCTCCTTCTCACTCAGGTAAAGGGTCCTGTCCATCCATGATTCTGCGTGCAATCCTCCTCACCTCCTCTCTCCATTTGGGCCTCATCTGCTTCGCCCATTCCTCATAAATGGGGTAAAATCTCTTTCTCCCCGCCTTCTTTAAATAACAGCCAGATGTCTCACTGTCTCGGTTAAAATCACGATCCCTAAACCTCCTCTCTCTAAAAATCCTCCACACAAAACGGTCAACCTCAGGTCTATGCGGCTCTACCAAATCACAGGCCAAAGATTCCCTTCCATATTCAAATTGATGGTAAAAACCTATCGTGGGATCGAGCCCAATGCATTCCACCTCCCTAACCATCTCCCAATGTAAGAAGGTGTAGCAGAGGGAAAGCATAGCATTCACCGGGTCGCGGGGAGGGCGTCTGTTCCTACCCTTAAATCCGAGGGAAGACGGGAATAATGAGGTGTACCCTGATAGATAGGCCGTGGCAGCACTGCCTTCTATTCCCCTGATGGTGTCGATATCGGCGGGGGTGCCCAGGAGAGTATCTATGCTCCTGCATAAGATCTCCATCGCCCTCTTTAAGGGAAATCTCAGATCAGGCCTTTCCTGAAGGGCCTCCGTTAACAGATCCCTCTGAGCGGTGAGTTTTCTTTCGATTAGCTCGCTTGCCACCTGCAGGCAAAATGGGGAGAGGGACTTTTGGTATTGTCTCACGCGCAATAGACCATTGTTGTGCAAACTTCCATGAAGGATTCCACAAAACCTCTGCCGCCTACCCGTGAGAAACAAAACGCTGATCCCTCTTAAGGCGAGCCGATGCAGCACAGAGGCCTCAACAGAGATATTCCCCACCATCACCACCCGCTGCAGAGGCCTTATGGGCACCATCCCCTCCCTTTTGCCGTTGAGGTAAAAGGCAAGGGCCTCACCGTCCATTCTTACCTGAAGCCCCTTTCTATCAATATAGAGTGTGCCCATCTCTATCCAAAATAAAAAAACTTTGGATCCTTAGGCTGCAGGGCGATCCCTAGGGTATGGGTGCGGCTGCGCCCATCTAAAGTGAAGATATGCACCCTGTCCTCATCCTCTTTGATTATCCTCCGAAGCATGCGCACAATATAGTTCAGTTCTCCCACGGTAAGAAAACATTCATAAAGAGACTTCTGCCCACCGGTGCTGTAACCCTTGAGCAGCTGCCTCACCCGGTTAAGCCTCCGCTCATCCGTTATGTCATAGGCAATGAGATAAAGGGTCCTGTTCATGAAATAAAACTTTATGACAAAAAGAGGGGAGTTTCAGCAAAAACAATGTTGTGGAAATGTTTCTGTAGTATTGACAGAGGAAGTTTGCCGCTAGAAACACAAAACCACATTGACTTTTTCGGGAGGCGTGCGGCTCTAATTCCCTCCCCCAATCCCTCCGGCCTTCAAGCCGCCATTCCAATCCCTTCTCTTTAAGGTCAAGTTTCCAACCTTTTCGGGGCGTCCAAAAGGCTTGCAAAGAAAAGTTTTTGAAATATGTCCTCTAAGGAGGATTTGTTAGATCATAAAAGAACAGGGTTTTCCTGCATTAAGAGGGTTTTCTTCTAACCCTGATCTTTCCAGGCTCAAGGATGATAAGGTTATTTTGAAAATCAGCCTCTGAGAGTTTATCAAAGGCCATAATTATCTGGCAATTTAGCTCTACCGTAGGGATCTCATTGGGAAAATGAGCGATAATAATCCCCCGGTGCTCACCAGGGGGAAATCGAAGAAGGTTCCCAAAACCCATATCCCCTGTTAAGATTATGGCTTCCTCTTCCTGGGCAAATCTAAATATTTCTGCTGTAGATCGGGGCATATCCTCATCAATCAAAAACTTAAGCATTTTAACCTACAGCTCTTATCTCTTCACCTGAGAGGTACTTCGCAGCGTAATCCAAGGCAGCTAATATATCTTCTTTCGTTAACTCATATTCAGCCATAACCTCTTCATAGCTCATCCCCCCTGCCAATTTACCGAGGATCAAATCTACAGGAACACGGGTCCCTTTTATAACAGGCTTTCCAAAACGAACGTTTTTGTCCACTGTAATCCTTGGGGCTATCTCCACCATAATCCCCTCCTTTAACTTTTACAGTTTAATTAAGTTCTGTTCTCTCTTTCTTCAATCTCTTCAGCAACTGGCAGCTCTTCCTCCAGCCTTTTGTTTTGATGCCCCCTCCGTCCCTTATTCCCCTCTCCTCCTGCCCCAGATTTTACTCGAATATAGAAATAAAAACAACTAGACTTCTCACCCCCCTCACAATCCCGACCAAGCAGGATCAGTCGCTAGGGATCCATTGAGTTAGAAACCCCAACCTGACCTCTCAACCTCCCTAATCCCTACGGCCTCGGGCCGCCATTCCAATCCCTTCTTTTTAAGGTCAAATTTCTAACGCTTTAAACAAAAGGAAGGAAGAACTAACTTCGGTTTCCATAATAAAATCGACCTCAAGGAAAGGCGAAGTTACATACCTATCTGGTCGTCCGAATGCGATAGCACTGAGCTTGCTAAAGGCGGGCTAGAGTTCCGAACCCCGCTCATTTCTCCCTCTCTCTTACCTTAACCCATTCATC
>QMLM01000102.1 GCA_003646745.1 Deltaproteobacteria bacterium
ATAGAATATACTCTAAGTAAAGCACCCCGTATTTATAAAAAAATAGATTTACCACGTCTTAATAAAAAAGAAGTTCTTGTTTATCATGGTGTTGTCACCACAGTATCATTGGATTACATTTTGGCTATACAGAAGCCCTTTCTTGATAATAAATTGAAATTCAATTTTATAAATTGTGGTGAATATGGGTATATGCTAACGGAAATAGAATAGGGCGGAAAACAAATGAAAAGGGTTTATAGTGGTTCATTAATTGATGTGAAATCCGGGTGGTACAGCCTCAGTTCAAAAAATAAGGTCAAAAGTTTTGCATTAATTAAAAGCGGGAATTTCTTAGACGTGAAATTTAAGAAGAGAAGAGGGGATTAATAATTTTGCGCTAATAATTTGATTACAGAGTTCAGGTAAGGCTAAGAAAAGCGCCTAACAAATAACTCCAGCGGATGGCTTACAGCCACCGCTGACCTTTGTCGTTATGCGGCTATGTGAATTCAGATATGGCTGGCAATGACACATGAAAACGACGGCTTACTTCAGAATAAGCGTCATGGCTCGTCGCCCTTATCTCAAGATGGAATGGATTGAGCATGTCCTTAATAATCCTATTCGCACTGAGGTGCAGCCTAATGGGCGCATTCGTCATTGGGGGTACATTGCTGAGGGGGACAAGTACCTGCGAGTTGTCACAGAACCGGATGGGGAGACCGTGCATAACGCTTTCTTCGACCGTCGTTTCAAGCCTTGAGGAGGAGATAAAAGATGATTTTCGAATACTATCCTGAAACAGACATGCTGTATATCAAACTTGTTGAAGGGATAAGCACTGAATCTGAAGAGATTGCGCCAGGGGTTGTACTGGACTTCGACGAGCGTAACCGTGTCATTGGGATTGAAATTGAGGATGCCAGCAAGTTCATTGATCTATCAAGGTTGGAATTGAGAGCGCTTCCCGTTGTTAATCTGATCCTGACGGAGAGGGCTCCTGTGTCAACGTGAAGTTCGGATACACCCTCAGAGAGTCGCCTAACACCCGCTGCAGCCGCCCGCTAACAGCGCTGTCAAATTCTGAAAGTCCTACTCTGCACAAAGGTTTGTGGTTTTAGAAAGAAAGGCTACTCCCTCCCCTTGATCAGGTCATCCACCACGGAGGGATCCGCGAGGGTAGTTATGTCCCCAAGGTTTTCTATATCTCCGGCGGCTATCTTGCGCAAGATGCGTCGCATGATCTTGCCGCTGCGGGTCTTGGGCAGCGCATCGGCGAATTGGATCTTGTCCGGGGTGGCGATGGGACCGATCTCCTTGCGGACATGGGCGAGGAGGGCCTTTTTCAGTTCATCCGATTTATCCACCCCCGACTTCAAGGTCACAAAGGCGTATATCCCCTGACCCTTTAGTTCATGAGGAAACCCCACTACGGCGGCCTCCGCCACCGCCTCGTGGGATACCAAGGCGCTCTCAATCTCCGCTGTTCCAAGCCTGTGTCCAGAGACATTGATGACATCGTCCAGCCTACCCATCAGCCAAAAGTACCCGTCTTCGTCTCTCCTGGCTCCGTCTCCGGTAAAGTACATCCCGGGAAACTGGACAAAGTAGGTCTCCCTGAACCGCTCTGGATCACCATACACGGTGCGCATCATACCGGGCCACGGCCTCTTGATCACCAGATATCCACCTTCATTTACCTCACATTCAGTGCCGTCTTCCCGCAGCACGGCGGGTTCCACGCCGAAAAACGGAAAGGTAGCTGATCCTGGTTTAAGCGGTATCGCACCGGGCAATGGGGTGATCAGGGCACCTCCTGTCTCCGTCTGCCACCAAGTATCGACAATAGGACACCTCTGCTTCCCCACCACCTTATAGTACCACATCCAAGCCTCTGGGTTGATGGGCTCTCCCACGGAACCCAGGACCTTCAAACTGCTTAAGTCATGGCTTTCGACCCACTCATCCCCCTCTCTCATACACGCCCGCAGGGCAGTGGGGGCAGTATAGAAGATATTTACCCTGTATTTCTCCACGATCTCCCAAAAGCGGTCGGGTTTGGGATAATTGGGGACACCCTCAAACATTAAACTGGTGGCCCCAGCACAGAGGGGGCCATAAACGATATAGCTGTGTCCCGTGATCCATCCGATGTCCGCTGTGCACCAAAAGGTGTCTTCATCATGATAGTCGAATATCCACTCAAAGGTCTTCTTTACATGGAGGAGATATCCCGCAGTTGTATGTAGTACACCTTTGGGTTTACCCGTACTGCCGCTGGTGTAAAGGATAAAGAGGGGGTCCTCGGCATCCATTACCTCAGGCTCACAATAGGAGGGGAGATCCTCCTGGGCCATCAGCTCATCCCAATAATGGTCTCGCCCCTCAACCATCTCCACCTCTCGCTCAAGCCTGCGCACTACGATAACATCCTTAACCTCAGGACAACCCTCCAGAGCCTTATCAGCATTGGCCTTGGAAGACAAAACCTTTCCACTGCGCAAGCCATAGTTGTTGGTGATAAGCAGCTTGGCGCCACAATCCAGAATCCTGTCTCGCAATGATTCAGCACTAAACCCTCCAAAGACAACACTGTGGATAGCCCCAATCCTGGCACAGGCCAACATGGCAATAGGGAGTTCAGGAACCATGGGAAGATAAATGGCCACCCTGTCCCCCTTCTTTATCCCGAACCGTTTCAGGACGTTGGCAAATCGACAAACCTCTCGGTGAAGTTGCTGATATGTATAGATTTTGTTTTCTCCGGGCTCACCTTCCCAGATGAGGGCCGCCTTGTTCTTGCGCCATGTATCGAGGTGTCGATCCAGGCAATTATATGCGACATTGAGCTTACCACCGATGAACCACTTGATCTGGGCCCTCTCAAAGTCATACTCCAAGACCTTTTCCCATTTGTTGTACCAATCGAGCTCCTCAGCATATTCGCCCCAAAACCCCTCAGGGTCCTCCAAGGACCTCTTGTACATCTCTTGATACTGCTTCATGCTGTTGATATGGGCTCGTCCCCTCAACCCCTCAGGTGGCTCAAACCTTCTGGTCTCCTCCATCATGGAAATCATTCCTTTTTCCTCAGTCATCCTGCTCCTCCTACTAGATGTTTGGATCTAATATGCTCTAAGTAGTTTAAAAACGTCCTAAATTTTAACGGCAGTGATGGTTAGTCAACTGTAGCACTTTTCCTCAAGCATGTAAACATACTGTCCCGGGCACATTCTTCACCAATTAACTCGTAAGATCAACGTCAAGCAAAAATACTGGATTCGTTGACACCACTTGGAGTTGGTGATATCTTTGTGATCACTATGCAAGAGATCAGGTTGGATTTTCAGCGCGATCGGCTGGCCAATGGACTGAAGATATTGACTCTGGAGGATCACTCCCATCCCATCGTTTCTTATCAGGTCCATTTCGCAACAGGCTCCAGGAACGAAAGGCCGGGAATCACAGGCATCTCTCATCTCTTCGAACACATGATGTTCAGGGGGTCAAAGGAATTGGGACCTGAAGAGTTCGCCCGTATCATCCAGGCCAACGGCGGCACCCTCAATGCCTTCACTACCGTCGACAATACCACATACTTTGAAAACCTCCCCGCCGATAAATTGGAGCTGGCCATCCGTTTGGAGGCGGAGAGGCTAGAAAATCTGCGCCTCACCCAAGAGAACCTGGATACCGAGAGGGAAGTAGTGCGCAGTGAGCGTAAGCTGCGGGTGGTCAACTCCCCCTTTGGTCTCCTCATAGAGCAACTCTTCGCCATTGCCTTTGACCAACACCCATATCAATGGCCTGTGATCGGCTGGGATCACGACCTCAGACGACTTACGTTGGATGACTGCTTAGAGTATTACCGAAGGGGGTATGCCCCCAACAATGCGGTGGTGGTCGTCATAGGTGATTTTCGCACAGAGGAAGCCCTCACCTTGATCGAAAAGTACTATGGCCACCTCAAGCCCCAAGCACCTATAGATGCAGTACCAGCCCAGGAGAAGCCCCAAAGGGGGGAGAGGCGCTCCATTTACAAAAAGGTATCTCAGCTGGAGGCCTTTTTTGCCGGCTTTCACGTCCCTGGAATAAGAGATCCCGAGATATTCCCCCTACTTGTCCTCAGTCATATCCTCTCCCAGGGGAGATCTTCACGCTTTTATCTGCGTTTCGTCAAAACAGGCAAGGCCGTGGAAGCCAAGGTGGAGGCAGAGCCTCCGCCTTTTTGGCCCATGGACCCGGGATTGTTGCAGGTATATGCTATAGCTGCACCCGGGGTGAAGATCGGGGAGTTGGAAAAAGAGATATGGGATGCCATCGATGAGATAAAAGAAGGGGAATTTGAGGAAGCCGAACTTGCTAAGGCCAAAAGGGGGCTGGAGGCCTCATTTGTCATGGGCCTGCAGTCCATCTTCTTTAAGGGTTTGGCAGGGGGGCTCTATGAGATAAAGGCGGGTGATTGGGGCATGGTAAACAAATTGCTAAAGGGTTACGAAGGGGTAACTAAAGAAGATGTCCAAAGGGTGGCCCAGAAGTACCTCAGTGAGGACAACCGAACAGTGGTCACCTTGAAGCCTATCTCCCCGCAGGAAAACGAACTGTTAGGGCCGATGGAATAAGGAATGTTTCCTTTACAGCCAAAGGACATAAAAAAAATTCGCCTCTCCAATGGTCTAACGATAATGGGCCTGGAATATCACAAGCTTCCTTTGGCCCACATCACTTTGATGATAAAAAGAGGGGCTGAGAGAGACCCCGAAGGAAAGGAGGGGTTAGCCGACCTCACCGCCGAGATGCTGACCCTCGGCACCGAGCACAGAGACAGCCAACGACTGGCCCTGGAGATGGAGAAGCTGGGGGCAAGATATTCCGCCAGCTCCGGTTGGGACGCCTCTTTTCTGGAAGCATTGGGGCTTTCGGAGGACTTCAAAGCCTTGACGGAGTTGTTGGGAGATATGTTGCTGCGACCCATTTTCGCCCAGCATGAGATGAAGCAATCACAACAACGGAGGATCTCCCGCTTGATCCAACAGCGTGATCAGGCGGAGGTTATCGCCGATGAAATGATCGTTCAGTACCTTCTGACGGGAACTCCATATGCCCATCCTACCTACGGGACCATTTCCTCCCTTCAAGAGATGAGGGAGGAAGACCCCAAGTCCTTTTATCTGCGCCACTATTGCCCGAAAGATACGGTGGTCCTGGCGATCGGCGACCTCAATTTTGAGGAAGTAAGGGAACATATAAAGGGCCTCTTAGGGGAGTGGAAATCCGAGGGCGCATCCAACGACCCGCTACCAACACCCGTAAGACCCCACGGGAGGAGGATAATCGTGGTGAACCGCCCCGACCTCACCCAGAGCCAGATAAGGTTGGGTTCGCTGGGGATCGAAAGAAGAGACGATAGATATATACCCTTTAAGGTGATGAACTATATCTTCGGCGGCGGAGGGTTTTCCTCCCGGCTTATGCAAAGGGTAAGGGCCGAGAAAGGATATACCTATGGGATCACAAGCTCTTTCAAGGCCAGCCATATAGCGGGTCCCTTCGTCATCTCTACCTTTACCCCGACAGCCAACACCATCTCGGTAATAGAGGAGATCCTGAAATTGATGGAAGAGTTTGCAAATGGGGGGATAAAGACCCAGGAACTGGAGGAAGCTAAAAATTATTTTATAGGTAGTTTCCCCCTAAAGTTGGAGACCCCAGGGCAGATGGCCAGGGAGATCCTGGAACTGGAGCTTTACGATATACCCTTCGATTACCTCTCTCGTTACCAGGAGGCTGTAAAGGGGGTCACCTTAGAAGAGATCAATAACCTAGCTCGCAGCTATCTCCATCCCGAAGACCTCATCATAGTGGTTGTGGGCAGGGCTGAGGACTTTCTGGAGCCGTTGCGGAATTGGGGGGAAGTAGAGCTCATTGAGTATTCTGAGGTGACAAGGGTTCCCCCTCCTTCAACACCTCCAAACACGCATCTACCACCTGGGGGTCATACAGTCTCCCCTTCCCCTGGCGGAGTTCTTGAATAGCCTCCTCAAGGCTTCGGGCAGGACGATAGGGACGATGGTGGGTCATTGCATCCACTACATCGGCCACCGCTAAGATACGGGCCCCGAGGATAATCTCCTCCCCCTTTAGGCCGCGCGGATAACCGGAACCATCCATTCTTTCATGGTGCTGGAGGGTAATTTGGGCCACTGGCCAGGGGAAATCGATCTCTTTGAGGATATCATATCCAGATTGAGGATGTGTCCTGATCAAAGACATCTCCAGTTCGCTGAGCTTGCCAGGCTTGACAAGGATCTCCACCGGTATGGACATCTTGCCG
>QMLM01000103.1 GCA_003646745.1 Deltaproteobacteria bacterium
CCCCCTGCCACTAGAGGGATAGTGAGGTTATCGTCCAACCTTAGGGAAAAGAGCTCAACCAAGGTGGCCCCCAAAACCGCCAATGTCCCCCAAAAGAGGTTGCCTTTCATGGTGAGGGCTACCACAGCCATCCCGGTGATAAAGAAGGCAATACTTCCCTCCAAGGTCTTCTCACCAAAGAGGCGGGTCCTGCCCCAACCGCTGCCTACAATACCCGCCGAGGCATCGGAGATCACTAAAATAAAAAGAGCAGCGATAGCCACCTCTTTGGGGAAGAGCAGAATGGTCAATATTGTGCCAAAGATAAAATAGGTGGAGCCGATGAGCCCTCTTCTCTCCCGCTCTCGCAGAAAGCGGGATGCGATGACCCGCTCGAATAGCTCGTTGAATCCAGCATGAAGGTGTCTGAGGATATCACAGAATACATAAAAGGCGCAGATGGGAAGCAGGATCTTCAAGGCTGTCTCCTTGGAGAGATATTGATAACCGATGGGGATAACGATGGGATAGGTGTGCATAATCTTTCTGCGAACCTCCAGCCAAGGTATCATATCAACTCCCGCAACCTCTCCACCTCCTCGGGCGAGAGGGGGCGGTAGTCCCCTGGCCGCATCCCCTCCAGGCTAAGGGAGGCAAACCTAACCCTTTTGAGCCGCAAAACGGGGTGGCCGATGGCCGCAAAGGTCCTCTTGATCACTCGATTCCTCCCCTCCCAAAGGGTAACCTTCAACCAAGAGTTCCTCTTGAGCCTCTTTAGAGGGGTAACTTTCATATTAGGACTTATCCCATCCTCTAGGATGACCCCCTTTTCCAAATCCCCCATTTCCCTCAGGTCCAAAACACCTCTTACCTTCACCAAATAGGTCCTGGGCACCCTATAGCGCGAATGTGCCAACTTCACGGCCAACTCCCCGTCGTTGGTGAGCAACAACAGCCCCTCGGCATCATAGTCGAGTCTACCCACGGGGAAGACCCTAGTCTTGACCTTAGGAATAAGATCCTTCACGGTAACTCTGCCCTGCGGGTCCTTCAGGGAGGTGATAACACCACGGGGCTTGTAAAGGAGATAATAGACCCTAGGGAGGTGGCGGGGAATCGGCTTCCCATCTACTTTGATCTGATCATTATCAGGATCGGCCTTGAACCCC
The DNA here is from genome assembly GCA_003646745.1 of Deltaproteobacteria bacterium. Classification (GTDB taxonomy): domain Bacteria; phylum Desulfobacterota; class B13-G15; order B13-G15; family RBG-16-54-18; genus B11-G15. Next base: position 1,149 of record QMLM01000103.1, read on the forward strand.
AACTCCTTGATCACGTTGCCATTAACACTGACCCTACCAGCAAGGATTAGGTCCTCCCCAGCGCGCCTGGAGGCAACTCCTGCCTCGGAGAGGATCTTCTGCAACCGCATCAGGGCCATCCTTATCCCTCCTTTAGGGACTCCAACTCCTTAAGGGTGGGCAATCCTCTCAAGTCTCGCAGCCCGAAAACCTCCAGGAACCGCTTGGTAGTTCCATATACCAATGGCCTACCGGGCGCCTCCTTTCTACCCAAGATCTTGATAAGCCCCTTCTCCAACAAAGAACTCAACACCCACCCCGAGTCCACCCCCCTAATTTGCTCGATCTCGGACCTGACGATGGGTTGACGATAGGCGACAATAGCCAAGGTCTCCAAGGCAGGCTGGGTGAGCCTTATCGGCCTCACCTTCCTCAACTTCTGGATCCAGGTGGCGTATTCGGCCTTAGTGCGGAACTGATATCCTCCTCCCACCTCTACCAAATGGAAACTTCTGCCCATCTGACTATATTCAGCTAATAGCTCCTTCAAAGCCTCTTTAATTGCCTCTTTGCTCACCTCATCGCCTAATATCTTATAAAGACTATCAAAAGTTAGGGGATGGGGATGAACGAACAGGAGGGCTTCTATCACCTGTTTGACCTTCCCTCTCTGCACCTATTCCTCCCTCTCCATGGGAGAAATGACGGCGATGGCATGTTTGTAAACCAGTTGCTCACCATTGCCCTTGAGATGGATGCAGAAATTATCAAATCCAGAGATTGTCCCATAAAGCTTCTCCCCCGAGATCAGCTCCACCGTCAGCCATATCTTGTCTCTGCGCATCCTGTTTAGGAATTGATCTTGGATATTAATGGGTCCCCTCAATATGACACCTCCTCACCCCAATTAATTCTCCCAAAATCCCTCAATCATCCTAAATATGGCATCCTTATCCTTCGGGTATTCTGCCCAGTGGATCTGGGCATCGGCACCAAACCAGGTAATCTGCCTCTTTGCATATCTACGGGTGTCCCTCTTTATCCGTCTAACAGCCTCAGAGAGGTCACATCCTCCCAAGAGGTGCTCTACCATCTGTTTATAGCCCAAGGCCTGCATCGTCTTGAGGGAAGGAGAATAGCCCATTTCCAGAAGCCGACGTACCTCATCCTTTAACCCCCGCTGGATCATCTCATCGACCCTTTGATCGATACGCCTGTATAACTCCTTCCGTTCCATAATTAAACCTATTTTCAGTACCTTATATGGTTGCTCTTGGAATAGATGCTCCCTACGTAGGGCCGAAATTGGATGGCCGGTCCTCTCATAAACCTCCAAGGCCCTAATAACGCGATAGGTATCATGGGGGTGAAGTTTGGAGGCAGTGATAGGATCTACCTCGCTGAGGCGCTGATAGAGATGCTGCCTCCCCTCTTTGCTCTGGGCCTCTAACTGCAGCCGCCCCCTGATGGTATCATCCACCTCTCCCCCTTTGATCAACCCGGAGGTCAAGGCCTTGATATAGAGGCCTGTGCCCCCTGCTACCACTGCTCTCTTTCCCTCCCTCTGCAGCCTTGCTATCACCCCTTGGGCCTCCTCCCGGAAAAGGGCTGCACTGAAGGTCTCATCGGGGTAGAGGATATCGATGAGGTGATGCTCCACCAATTTTCTTTCCTCGGCAGAGGGCTTAGCTGTGCCAATATCCATATATTTGTAAACCTGCATTGAATCGGCATTGATGATTTCACCTCCAAAGTGCCTCGCTACCTCCAATGCCAAGGCACTTTTTCCGCTCGCCGTAGGGCCCGTTATCACCAAGATTTTAGGCCTGTCCACAAAAAAAGTTTAAACTACGAGCAGATTTTCTTCAAGAAGAAATTGGAAATGGGGTATTTGAGACCGCTGAACAGCTTTCATTGACACAGAGGGGATAATTTGTTAAATTTTAAATAAAACCTCTGTTATGTTGAGGAGGACCTATTAGGAAGGTATACGGCAATATCAATGGCCTTAGGGCGGCCCAAATAAGGGCACTGGAAAGGATCTACAGGAGGAGGGTCCCCCCTCAGCTGATCATTACCCCAGAACTAGCCCGTTACCTCACCGAGCTTTCCCTGGAGATAAGACGTCAAATCGGAATTATCATAAATCGCAAAGGGGAAATTGCCTTCACCATTGTCGGAAACGACAAGGAGATCCTCATACCTGACCTAAGCAGATACAGAAGGGGAAAGGGCCGGCTCCGGGGTCTCAGGTGCATCCACACCCACCTAGGGGGAGAGGATCTCTCCCAGGATGACCTTACCGACCTTGCCCTCTTAAGGCTTGACCTCATGGCCGCCGTAGAAGTAAATCCTCAGGGGTTGCCCGGAAGGGTCTTTTTGGGGTACCTGCTGCCCGAGAACTCACAGGGGGAACTTTGGCGGGTGGAGGCATATAAAAATCTCTATGATTTAAATCTCAACTTCCTCGACTTCGTACATTCCTTAGAAGATGAGATTCAAAAGGGATTTGGCACCCATCAGTTAGATGGTAAGGAGAGGGCCATCTTAGTGAGCGTAGTCCCCTATGGGAGGCCCTATCCTATAGAGGATTCTTTGGAGGAGTTAAAGGAGCTGACCTGCTCTACCAATCTTGAGGTCATTGACACAGTGGTACAACGCCCCAAGAAGATCCACCCCAAATACCTCATGGGGGAGGGAAAACTCAAGGAGTTGATCATAAAAGGACTTCAATCAGGGGCGGACATCATCATCTTCGACCAAAACCTCTCGCCCGCCCAAGTGAATGCCATCGCCGAGGTGACCGACCTCAAGGTCATCGACCGCACCCAACTCATCCTCGATATCTTCGCCAAAAGGGCCCACAGCAGGGATGGGAAAGTAAGGGTGGAGTTGGCTCAACTTAAGTATCTGCTACCCAGGTTGACCGGCAAGGGGACCGCCATGTCCAGGTTAATGGGTGGAATAGGAGGAAGGGGGCCTGGAGAGACCAAGCTGGAAATCGATCGGCGGCGGATCAAAGACAGGATCCATCACCTGGAGAGGGAGCTAGATCACCTGGGCAAGGGAAGGTGGCAACGGCGTACAAAGAGGTTAAAACAGGGGCTGCCCATTGTATCTATTGTGGGCTATACAAACGCTGGCAAATCCACCCTCTTAAATGCCTTAACCAACAGCGATGTGGAGGTACAAGACAAACTCTTCGCCACATTAGATACCTCCAGTCGCCGCCTCAGGTTTCCTCGTGAGAGGGAGGTGATCATCACTGATACGGTAGGCTTTATCCGAAACCTCCCCCCTGATCTGCTAGGGGCCTTCCGTTCCACTTTGGATGAGCTGCACGACGCGGACCTGCTGCTGCATGTGATCGATATGAGCAGCCCTAGGTTCGAGGATCAAATGACCTCTGTAGAGAAACTCTTAAAGGAATTGGAGCTCGGGCATATACCGCTACTGCGCGTCTTCAACAAAGAGGACAAGGTGGGGGGTGAGTTTGCAGAAAAGGTCCGCCAGCGCCTCGGCGGGGTATCTATATGCGCCCTGAACAGAGGGACCTTCTCCCCCTTGCTTCAAAAGATTGAGGAAATCCTCTGGGGGAAAACAGTGCAAAGGAAAGGAGCATTCCATGGAGGAGATGGTAAGAGAGACCATCGAAAACTTGCGAGCCCACTTCTTTTCCGTTGATTACGTCTCATCCAGAAAAGAGGCTAAAGAGCTGGCCTTAGGTCTTATCCCCTCTAATGCCCGAGTGGGGGTGGGAGGATCGGTAACAATAAGGGAGTTGGGCATCATTGAGGAACTCAAGAACAGGGGGCATACGGTATATGATCACTGGCAGCAGGGACTCTCCTCGGAACAGATCTTGGAGATAAGAATCAAGCACCTCACCTGTGATGTGTTCCTGAGCAGCGTCAACGCCATAACCAGGAGCGGTGAATTGGTGAGCATGGATGGAATCGGAAACCGTATCAATGCCATGAACTTCGGCCCCAGAGGGGTGATCATAGTGGCGGGGGTAAACAAGATCGTGGAGGACGTGCCTGCGGCCTTGGGAAGGATAAAGAATGTTGCTGCTCCCCAGAATGCCCGTCGGTTCGGGGCCCAGGTCCCATGTGCCGTCAGTGGCCAATGCAGTGACTGCGACTCACCCCAGAGGATATGTCGCTCTATCTTGATCATGGAGAGGCGACCATCCCTTACGGACATAAAGGTGGTTTTGGTAGGGGAGAAATTGGGATATTAATTCTGCCGATAAAGACCTTCGATTGGTCTTTTAGACTAATTTAATGCAGGAGGGCCCCTATGGGAAAGATAAACCGTGCATTGGTGAGTGTATCGGATAAAAGGGGGGTGGTAGAGTTTGCGCAGGTGCTGGTCGAGTTGGGGGTAGAGCTGCTCTCTACCGGCGGCACGGCCAAAGGCCTCAGAGAGAAGGGAATCAAGGTGATAGAGGTATCCGATTATACGGGCTTCCCTGAGATGTTGGAGGGGAGGGTAAAAACCCTTCATCCCAAGATCCATGGGGGGATCTTGGGAGACCGGAGTAAAAGGGAACACCTCTCCCAGATGAAGGCGCAGGGGATCAAACCCATAGATATGGTGGTGGTAAACCTCTATCCCTTTGAGGCCACCGTAGCGAAACAGGGGTGCACCCTGGAGGAAGCCATCGAACAGATCGACATCGGAGGTCCCACCCTGATCAGGGCCGCGGCCAAGAACTTCCGGGATGTAACGGTGGTGGTCGACCCATGGGACTACCCCAAATTGATTGAGGAACTAAGGGAAAAGGGGGGGGCTATCTCCTTGGAGACCAACTTCGAGCTGGCGAAAAAGGCCTTTCGGCACACCCACCACTATGACGGAGCCATCGCCAGTTATCTAGATACAGCGAAGGTGAAAGGATGAAAGTCTTGGTGGTTGGAGGGGGAGGTAGGGAACATGCCCTGGTCTGGAAGATCTCCCAAAGCCCCCTGGTGGAGCAGCTTTATTGTGCTCCGGGAAATGGCGGAATATCCAAAATAGCCCATTGCATCGATATAGAGGCCACCGACCTAGAGGGATTGGCACGCTTCTGCAAGGACCACAAGATAGATTTGACAGTGGTGGGACCAGAACTTCCCCTGACCA
>QMLM01000104.1 GCA_003646745.1 Deltaproteobacteria bacterium
CTCTTAAGGAGGCCACTATATAAAAATCGTTCTACTTTATATTATTTTCCAAATTTTTTGTACAATTTTTTTAACTGTTTGGTAGTTAAAGGCTCGCCGAAAGCGGCAAACTGAACTAGCTCTCTTTCCTTGGTCTTTAAGGGGATCCATTTGTTGCCCTTCCAGTCAAAGAAGGTCCATTGTAGTTTATCAGGCACAGCAGGTACAGCACCCTTCCACGGTACGACCTTTCCGTTTTTGAAACTCACCACTGGAACCCTTTTCCCCTTCTTAATGAGTTGTATGGCCCTGTTATTATGGCAGTCGCCGCACCTTCTCCCCTCAGCAGTTATGGAGTGCGTAAAGTTAGGTACATAAGCGATAAACTTTCTCTCCTTATAAACAATTGCCATGACGTTGCCCGCAGTCACCTTGCCCTGATAATTAATAAGCATTACAAAGGACTTCATAGGAATGGCCTTCTTTTTCTTCGTCTCCAGAAAGTGGCTGAAATGGCAGTTGTAACAAGTCATATTGGATTTGACATGACAGGCCTCACAGTGGAGTTTGCCTCGATGGATGCGATGTGCCTTCATCTTGGCCTCAAAGGGAGCTTCTCCATCTTCTTTATGGCATTTTTCACATGAAGTCGTGACTGCCCCTGGTTGTCTCATGGATCGATACGTTGTACCATCACCATGAATTTCATCTGCGCTGTGACAATCAATGCAGCTAATACCCGCAGAAAGGTGTACATCTGGGGTCTTCATTTTCTGATCAAACCTTATTGAGGATTTTATCCTCGCATGACAGGCGAGGCAATTTTCGGAACTCCTAGCCTTTTGTGTTGAAAAAGCCATCTTTCCTTCTTTTTCTACTGCATGACATCTATCACAACTCTTGGCATGGCACTTTTTACACCCTAGGTTTTTGTAGGGGATGCCGGTAATCTTCATAAAACCATCTTCATACCAGGATTGCATGCCTTTCCCGGTATAGTGAAGACTTTTACAGAAAAACGAAGAAAAGGTCGGGCAAGTAGCCTCTGGGGCTTGAACTATCGAGGGTAAAAAGAGCAAGCCTATCATCAGCCCTATTACCCAAAATACACTTTTTGTCCTCCTCATCTCTTTAACCCCCTTTTGCTAATTTTTGGAGACCTTCGGGCGAGGCAATAATCCCGCCCGTTTAACGATCTCGGGGACAACCTCTTCCCACTCGATAGCCATAATATGGATGCCGTGGACACCCTTTATCTGCCTCAGCTCCTCTATCTGCTCCACACAAATCTTCATCCCTTCCTCTCTTGCATCTTTTGCCTTTACCATTCTTGCTATTATCTTATCAGGTATGGTGATACCCGCTACGTTCTTTGCCATATATCTGGCCATACCTCCAGATTTGAGAGGGGTTATCCCCGCAAGGATGTGGACCTTTTCATGAAGGCCCCGGTCTGTTACCATCCGCATCCACTCCTTAAAACGGTCCATATCATAGATACATTGGGTCTGTATAAAATCGACGCCAGCCTTCACCTTCTTGGCCAATCGCACCACCCTAAACTCAAAGGGATCAGCGAAGGGATTGGCTGCTGCACCGATAAAAAGCCTCACTTGGCCCTCTATCTTCTCCTGTCCCCCTAATAAAGTTCCCTCATCCCGCATGGCCTTAACGCATTGAATCAACTGAATGGAATCAATATCAAAGACGTTGGCAGCTTCCTTTTGATTGCCGAAGATTTGATGGTCTCCGCTCAGACAGAGCATGTTTTTGATCCCTAGAGCCGTGGCACCGAAGATGTCGCTTTGGATAGCAATGCGATTTCTGTCTCGAGTAACCATTTGCATTACTGGCTCTAACCCCATCTGAACCAGAAGGGCACAAGTGGCGATGCTCGACATCCGGACAACTGCCGTCTGATTATCGGTGACGTTTATCGCATCTACATTCCCCCGCAGGTGCTCGGCCTTCTTCTTTATCACCTCTATATCGTTCCCCTTAGGCGGGCCGAGCTCACCGGTGACGGCAAACTCCCCTTTCTCCAATATCTTCTCCAAATTGCTCCCTGCCTTCATAGTCTTAGGTCCTCCCTTATCACCTTTCTCGGGCCGCCGCTGAGACTCGGCTTCCAGTTCTTGGCGGGGACTATCTCTTCCAGCAGCTCCAACTGCCCCCGGGCCTTAAGCCTCTCATGAATCAACTGCCAGGCACACTCTACCTCCGGATTGATTTCACACCTGCCACCCTGCGAGCCGCCACAGGGACCGTTGAGAAGCCTCTTGGCACACCTAGCGATAGGGCAAATCCCGGCCGTTTTATCTAGGACACAGTCTCCGCATCCAGCGCACCTCTCTGCCCACATCCCCGCCTCAAGGTTGACACCGTAAAACTTGGTGTTGAGGGCGGGCAGCACAATAACTTCCTCTCCCGCTACCTCTCCTACAAACTGCACTCCCACACCACACGCCATGGAAAGAACCACGTCTGCCTGATAAATCTTATCTAGATGAGGCTCAATGTACTCTCGATCGCACTGTCTTATCAGAGTCACCTCCCCTATCTCAACTTCTCTCCCTTGCCTTTTATACAGCATCCTGAGCTGGGAGGCGAGGATCCCTACCTCCTTTTCACCACCAGCCATACATACACTCACACATTCGCCGCACCCTAGGATCAAGATTTTCCTATAGGGATCTAGCATTGCCCTGATCTCCTCCAGTGGTTTTCGCTCGCCAACGATCATATCCGTCCTCCTTTATTGAGCTAAAAAGCCCTCACGCCATTAACTCCTCTTGAGCTGCCTTCTTCAAGGGACTGGGGCCTAAGGATTTTATCTTTTCTGTCATCTCAGTAATAATATCAGCAAACCTCTTTCCCATTGGACCTGGAACCTCATACATCTGTACCCTCTCTCCTTCAATGCCTATCTCATCGAGAAGCTTCCTGGCATAATCGACTCGTTTAAAGGCCCTCATATTGCCTTCTCTAAAATAACACTCCCCTAATTTGCAGCCGATAATTAGAACTCCATCGGCCCCATCTTCCATGGCCTTTAAGATATGCAAAACGTCGATCTTGCCCGTGCACAACACCCTTACCTCCCTGATATTAGGCGCAAAAGACATCCTCCCCTTTCCCGCCACATCCTGTGCTGCCAGGGCACAATAGTGACAAAACATCCCCACGATCTTCGGTTCAAAGTTCCCCATTGTGCACCTCCTTATGCGGAAAGTATCGCCTCGATCTGAGCGAATAATTGCTCATCCTCGAAATGTTCAAGCTGTATGGCCTTTCTCGGACATGCTGCAACGCAGATCCCACAACCTCTGCACTCTTGGGGCAATATCTCAGCTACCCCTTCATTGCCGATATAAGGGACCGAGAAGGGACAAACCCTTACACAGGTGAGACAAGCCACACACTTAGCCCCATCCACCTTCGAAACCATGGTACCGCCAATTATGTAATCCTTGCTGAGGATAGTAACCGCCCTCTGCGCCGCAGTCCTTGCCTGGGCTATAGAATCCCTCATGGTCTTTGGTCCTTCTGCCACGCCGCAAACAAAGACACCCTTTTTGCTAAATTCTACAGGAGTAGCCGTTGCCACATGGGCCTCTACCTGAAAGAAGCCATCTTCATCAAGGGGAAGGCCAAAGGTGAAGGAGAGGAAGTCATTATCTTCTCCTTTTACCATCCCGCTGGACAGGACGAGGAGGTCGAATTGCTGTCTGTCTTTCCCATACTTGACAAAAATCTTCTCGCCTCTTTCAATATCCACCCCATCTGTGATCTCTACAAAGTTCACCCCCTTCTGCTTCGCCTCCAAATAGGGAGCAAAAGAGGCTCCTGGAGTACATATTCCCTTTGTGCCAATTGTAACCGAAATACCCATGTCACTCAGGGCTAAGGCATTTATTATTGCCTGCTGGCAACAAACCCTTGAACAATAGGGATGTTTTTCATCTCTCGATCCGACACATTGCAGCATGAAAACCTTTTTGATCCCTTTTATCTCACCTCTTTGTAGCCGGTCATCAAGATCGAGTTGAGTTAGAACTCTGCCATCCTGGCCATATCCATATTCGCTGGGCGTATATTCAGAGGCGCCTGTGGCAATTATCAGAACCCCGTGTTCTAATTCTCTCCTCTCTCCATCTTTCTCTATTGCCATTTTAAAATCTCCTACACGTCCGCTGAGACTAATCACCCGATATCCTTTGTAAACCTCTATCAGCTTGTTCTCCTCAATCTCCTTTATGAGAGAAGAGATATACTCTGAGACTGGACTGCCCTGCTCATCCCTCCACATCCTCCTGGCGTATCCTCCTAGTTCATCACCCTTTTCTATCAAAATGGTGGAGAAACCCTGGCTTGCCAGGGAAGAGGCGGCCACCATGCCACTTACCCCCCCGCCGAGCACAAGGGCTCTTTTTGTAACGGGCCTGAGGGTAGGAGAAAGGGGTTTTAAGGACCTCGCCCTGCCCAAGGCGCCGGACAGTTCCGCCTTCACCCGCTCCATAGCGAGATCCTTATAGTCCCTGTTTGTCCAGGAGATAGCCTCCCTGACGTTGACCATGGTCACGAGGTGAGGATTTAACCCAACCTCCCTCGCCGCCCTCTGAAAAATGGGAAGGTGGCTCCTAAGACTGCAAGCCACTACCACAATCCTGTTGAGGCCGAGCTCCTCTATCTTTCCCTTAATGAAGGAAAGCCCCTCTGACAGGCAGGCAAAATCTATGAAAAAACTTCCTGCAACATCTTCAAATCCCTCAGCAAAATCCACTACTTGTGAGACATCAAGTACCTCAGATATATTCCCTCCGCACCCACACACAAACACCCCTATCCTCGGCGCCTGTTTCCCTACATCCCTCTCCCTGGGGAACTTGGGGGCGGCTGTCATCGTCCCCCTCACCTCCTTGAGGAAAGCAGCGGCCTTACAGGCTGCCGCCTCTGCATAGGCTACAGAAAGGGGGATATCCTTTGGACCAGTAGCCGTGGCTCCCACGAAAATTCCCTCCTTCTCTGCCCCCCCAACATCGGCCTCCTTAACAAACCCCGCTTCATCGAGGCTGAGGCCAAGGCCTTTTGCGATCTCCTTTGCGCCGTCAGATAGTTTAAGGGGTAAAGAGAGGACCACCAAGTCAAAGGGAACCTCACCCTCTTCGTATGATAGTACGACTTTTCCATCTTTCTGATGGCACGATAGCGCCTTTGCCTTTATAAACTGCACCCTGTTAGACTCTCTTAACTCTCTGTAAACCCTCTCGCTGAGCTTCCCATAGTTACAAGTCTCATTGTAAAAAATAGTCACCTCTGCTTCCTCGTCTTTCCTTGTAATTTCAAGGGCCGCCTTATAAGCATGCGAACAACAGTAGAGAGAACATACTCGATAATCCGAATTCCTTTGATCAACACACAACACAATGCCGATCCTCTTTGCGATGCCACCATCCGAAGGCCTTTTAAGCTCACCACCGGTGGGCCCGTAGATACTTATGAGGCGTTCGAGCTGAAAGCTCGAGACGACGTCTTTTATATCCCCCAGACCAAGCCTTTGCGCCTCATCCCCCTCTTCACAGAGGTCTGGCCCAACGGTGAAAAGGATCGCCCCTACCTCCAAAACTTCCTCTCTCTCTGAATCAGAAAAGTCCACTGCCTTGGTTGGACAAATATCAATACATCTTGTGCAGCTTTTATCCTTGAAATAAAGACAATTGTCTTTGTCAATTATGGGGGTATTGGGTACTGCACCACCGTAGGCCAAAAATATGGCCTTCCTCACCCCTAAACCAAAGTTGAACTCACTTGGCACAGTAACAGGGCAGTTCATCCAACACAGACCGCATGAAATACACCGAGACACATCTACGTAACGAGGGACCCTCTCTACCCTGACCCTAAATCTGCCAGGCTTACCAGATACCTCTTTAACTCTCGCACCAAGAACAAGTGTGACATTGGGGTTCGCCCTTGCCTCAAGGATCTTCGGCGTAACTACCGTAATAGTGGCAATATCCTCAAGGTTCCTGTAGATCTGAACCATCTTCCCCCCCGGGTATGGCTTCTCATCCAACAGAAAGACCTTATATCCGGAATTAGCCAAATCAATGGCCGCCTGTATTCCCCCAATCCCTCCCCCTATAAC
>QMLM01000105.1 GCA_003646745.1 Deltaproteobacteria bacterium
CCTTTTCAATGGGGGCGAACACCTTTAGCTTATACCCCATCCTCACCCATTCATGTCCTATCAGTTCGGCATGAAGGGCTACCCCACATGCAACCTTCCAAGGGGTCATCATCGCTATTTTTATCTCTTTTTTTGTCTTTTTGGGTAACTCCACATATTCAGACAGAACCCCAGGCATTTCCATCACCTCCTCCCCCATTATATGCAGGTTTTCGGCGATCTTTTGCGGACCTCGGCAGGGATGAGATCTGAGACCTTTGCCGCCGCCGCAGCAATAACGGTATCGGCAGCACCATAGTAAACAATGATCTCATCATCGTCGTCCAAAACCTCTTTGTCAAACCGAGGTAAGGCACCGCACGTGAACACCACATTGGGGACTTGGCTGACACCTTCTTTGCCTACCTCATAGATCTTTTGGGGTTCAAGGATGGGGTTGGGAGAGCGATAGAGTATTTTTCCTGGATCTTTCAAATCCGCCAACAACAGACCAAGCCGATATACATAGTCGATGTCAACTCCGTGATAGATGAGCAACCAGCCATATTTTGTCTTGATAGGCGGAGCGCCAGCGCCTATCTTTACCCCATCCCACATCATCCCTGCCCGGGGGCCCACCAATATTCGGTGATCCTTGCGAGGCCAAGGCAATGATAGGGAATCCGAGAAGGAAATCCAGATGCTCGGAGCTGTCCGGTGATACAGTACATATCGTCCATCGAATCTCTCCGGAAATAGGATGGCATCCTTGTCCGAATGACCTGGGAAAAGGAGGCCGTGTCTTTCCCATTTCCCCCAGCGTCCCTCCAGGAAATCATCTACACTGATAGAGGCCATAGCGATCTGAGCGACAAGGCTGGAGTATGCAGTATAGAGCATATAGATTCTACCATCGATCAAAGTGAGCCTCGGGTCCTCGCAACCGTTGGCTTCCCATCCCTCCTTTGGTTCGAATATAGGGACATCCAATCTTTCCTCGATATGGAAGCCATCGGAGCTCATAGCCAGTCCAATGCGGGAGACATCGTCTTTTCCCCAGGCCCGATACAAGAGGTAGATCCTGTCTTTTAACCGGATAGCTGCAGGATTGAAGACATATTTCGACTCCCAAGGATGCTTTTTAATAGGTTTGAGTATGGGGTTGTTCTGAAACCTGCGCAACCTGCCAGCTTCGGGTTCTTCAAAACTCGGGATTCGAACTGGTGACACCTCTTGGGCCTCTCTTACTTGGGGAAAAAGGACCTTGGCCAGGCTTTCCCATTCTCTGCCTTGTCCCATTAGTTCGATGATTCGCTCATCGAGCTCATCCTCATTGCCGCCCGTCTTCTTATAAAGCTCAATAAGGAACTCCCTTGAGGCCCAGTCCCTTTCCACATGTAAGGAGAGGGGTGTAGGAAATCCCCTTCCTCCCTTAAAGCTGTAGCTGGCCCAGCTCCAGGCGGAACAGGGGACAAATGTACCATCGGCAAAGGTGATGGCTAGGTGATAAGATTCTGCTATATCTTCTAGGAAGCCGCCTAAGGTAACAAGCCCCTTCTTATTTTTGAACTTCCTCGCCATCTGCGTCAACCGCTGAGCCAATATCTTCTGCAGCTTGTTTTCGAAGATGTTGTGGGCTGATAAGGGCTCTCGCGCCCAATGCCCTTTCAAGGAATTCACCACCTTGCTCCCGAATTCTTTCTTTTTCAGGGCAAATTCCTCCCAGATCTCGCCGAATTTCTCCAGTTCTATGATGTTCTTAGCGATTCTAGTCAGGTAACGAAGTTTTGGGAATTCCCCTCCCATCCCTTTGGGAAGATTGCTTATTATTACCCTTCCACTGATCTTGCTGAGGGCTAGGGTTTCCTTCATCTCGGCAATAAGTGGCAAATCCTCCCAGCTTACCACTAAAGATTTGATATCCATGGGGCAAAAATGCTCAGGGCGTGCGTTTTCAGCTACCCAACTCCAGATCTTATGGATGTAATCTATGTCTTCAGAAAAACCAGACAAGGCGAGGATGTCATTGGGCTCATATTCTCGCTCGAGCTCAGTAATAGTCCCCTTGCCAAATTTGACAAGGAGATTTGGGGGAGGAAATTGTGCCAGCAGCCAAGAGGTTACCTCTGGCCTCAAGACAAAGGTATCCCCATGGGGAAAGTTTGCAAATATCGTCCTGACAACCTCCCTAGTTCCTTCTATGGAACGAAGGTCCCCCCGCAGCAAAGACCTCTCTAACTCCCTTTCCACTCGATCCATGAAGGCCCTTATGCTTTCAGCAATCTCAAATGGGGACGCCCCTGGGGGCACTTTAAGCTTATGATAGATGAAATGTTCAAATTCGCTGCGATATCTTTGGAGGATACTGTTGTAGACATCCTCGGTTTTAACCCTTTCGCCAGTGGATGAGGCAAGTTCTTTTGGCAAAACCAAAGGAACATCGGGGATAAACTCTAGATAGGTTACCTCAGGTAGAACAGGTTTTGTTTCTCTCTCTTTCTGATCCCATCTTTCTAAGAAGGCCTTTTTCCCTTTAATAAATTCAGTAACCTGCTCCTCAAGTTGTTTCTGCGCCTCGAGGTAAAGAAGACGACGTCGTTTTACTGGGTCGAGGTCCTTCGTTTCTTCTTCCAGATCTCTCAGCGCCTCTGCGAAGCCCGCCACCCTGCCTTCGTATAAGGGGAGTAGGGCATTTATAATATCCTCCTTGGCAAATTTTCTCTCGAAACAGAAAGCAAGCAGAAACTCATAAATGATCCTTTGCCAGAGGGTAGAGGAGAAATTGAACCTTTCATCCTTGCGCTCGGCAAGTTTCTCTAACTGTCGAAAGCATTCCTCCGGCAGGATCTCATGGTATAAGAAGTGGAATCTGTTAAAACCCCTCCTGTATCTGATTATGTAATCAGAAAATTTGTATTTTTCTTTAGCTCCTTGATCTTTTCCGACACCGAAGCCAACAGAAGCACGGCGGAGCCTCAACCCCCTTTCCCAGTACTGTCTGTTCTGGTGGATCTGGTCAAAAATTACCTCTGCTTGTTCTCTAAAGATCACCTCCCTTTTTCCTTCAGGCGCCTTCTTGTGAGACCTTATCCCAAGGTGCACCTCTTCGATATTTGCCCTTGTGGTCATTGCCCTAGTAATGAGCCAGATGTCCACCCCGTAGCGACCCACCTCGGCCGTCCAAGTAATCAACTCTCCGAGGTATGTTCCGAGGAACTCTCTCGAGATAGCAAGTTCTCCACTGAGATAGCCTAAGAGCTCAAAACCAAAGAAGGAGGCAATCAAAGGACGTATGAGGTGATCGGAGATAGGTGTATCGTGCCAAGGATTGGAGAACCTCGGCAGTACAAGGTCTGCTTTTGCCTTCTTTATCGGCTCCAGGAGATCTGCTAGCCACCGGTAAGATGGATTCAACAGATCTGCTTCTAGTAAAATAAGATCGCTGCCCAGGGCATTTGCAACATCCATTATCGCCCGCACTGCCCAGCCCTTACCGTTCACAAGGGGACTCTGCATTAGGAAAGCGAGGCGGCTTAACCTTGCAGGCAGAGGTATCCCCTCCACGGCCTTCAAGGCCTCATTTCCTGTAGGTGCACCAACGCAACAAATAAGACCTCTCTCATCAGGGAAGGAGGCGGTTACCCCCTCCTTCACTGCTTCTATCACATCACCGATGGTGTCGACTTCGTCATAGAAGGGAATGCCGATTACTATGTCGACCTCTCCGATTCGGGAGGCCTCCTGTAGGGCTTTCCTTATCGATTTTTGGTATTCCGCTTTCATCTTTCATGTATTAATCATTTCTCTAACAGGGATTCGAAGAGTTCTATGTAATTTTTGGCTATGTTGTCAGGAGAGTACTTTTGTACGTATTTGACGGCGGCCTCATAGGACTCTCTAGCCCTTGGGCCATTTTCAAGGACTTCGACCAAGTTTGCCCTTAATTCCTTACTATCAGCATATCTCAGTATTTCTTTTCTCAAGGGGCGAAAGAAATCAGATCCTCGCGGCACTAAAATGGGACATCCGGCCCCCAAAATTTGAAAGACTGTACTGGAGACTACAGCAGTGCGCCTGCTCTGAAATTTATGAAGTATAATTGCATCTGCGGCAAAGAGATAATCGTCAAATCTCTCCTTGGTCAGCACCTCCTCCTCTTTAATTATAATATCGGGGTCGGGGGAGAATCTTTCCATCACATCTAACCCTGGAGGGCTCAAGATCAGGAAAATTACTCCTTCAAGTTCGTGATTGCGCTCCGGGAGAAAAAGGGAGTAACCCCTCTGGCAAAAGCACAAGACGATCTTTCTGTCGGCAGGAAGTCCTAATTTTCTTCTGGCATCCTTTTTGTTACCCTCACGGAGCGGAAAGCAGGGAAAGGGGAGGAGATAACTGTTGTCGTAGATATGTCGGACAAAAGACTGTCTTTCGTCGAAATAGACCACTGCATCCCAATCAAATTGGTAAAAGGAGGGATCGTCAGAAAGGGAATTTTCATGTACTACATGGACGGTCTTTGCCTTCTTTTTGATGAGGTTAAAAATCTTCGCTAAAGGGTCCTTGGGGAGCATTCCAAGGTCTTCGACGACAAAGATATCGTAGGATAAGGTCAAAAAGGGTCTTGGATCAAGGTATTTGGTTTTATCGTCCGTTCCGAAGCATCGGATGACGAAGTCTTCATCTTCGCCCGTGAATCCCTCGCCATGAAAGTCTTCCTTTGTGAAGGAAAATACGACGAGTCTGTGCCCCATCTGGAGCCATGCCTTTCCCAAAGGTTCAGCATGAATTGCCACTCCCGAGTCAGTATTCCAAGCACTCATCAAGGCTATCTTCATCTTTCACTATATGCCGAGGTATTTTATTGTCTTCGGGGAAGGGCCTCGATATTGTTTTTATTTTTGATTTTTTTAAAAAATAATTACGGCCTTGGGATCTGTCAACTCTTCTTCATATCCGTTATGGCCAGAGAAAGTATGAATAAGGAACAGTTTGCTCCCTCATAATCACAGCAAATATCAAGGAAGGATATGGACTTTATTGATTATAGATGAAGGATCTTTCTTGGCTACAGCATCAATGATTTTAGTTTATTAGCTGCTTTCCGAGTACATCTTTAAATAATGCTGTATATATTGGGTAACTGTTTCTTGGGGTTGGTAGATCACGAAATGTCCCTCGCAGAGGATGTCTGCCTTTAAGGCCAGCAGCTTATCCATCGACCTACGCCAGGCCGCCAGATCTGAGCCGAACTCCGGGCAAAAGGGGCCATGGATATCTTGGCCGAAAAGCACCCTTTTGCCTCCTCGATCTAGATAGACAGAGAGGGAACCAGGGGTATGTCCTGGGGTATGGAGGCATACCAGTTCTTGCCCGCCGAAGCGAAGGCGCTGCCGCTCTCCTGTCAATTTGACATCCACCGACATGGGCGGAAAGCGAAGGTTGTACCAGGAGGCCGCTGTCATCTTATCGTCCCCTTGTTCCACAGCCTCGGCATCGAGATGGTGCATGATAATTCGGGCACCGAATTGCTCTCGAAATTTTGGGGCACCTCCGATATGATCTATATGACAATGGGTAAGTATAACCGCTGCTATTTTTTTCGGGTCAAGTCCTAGTCCTTCGATGTTGCAGATGATCTTCTCGAAACTGGTCCCTGCCCCAGTATCTATCAGGATTAACTCCCCCCAGGTTCAAAAGATAAATGGAGCAATCTTTGGGATCGGTGATGTCAGCGCTTCCTACTAGGTAAATATCTTTAGTTATTTCCGCTGCTGTCATTATCCTGCCTGCTTTGAAGGGATATTAACACCTTTGCCCATTCTTGACAATCTCATCAGCGATCTGTAAAACAGTTGCACTTTGGGGATAAAGTTGATATATGAGGACGTTGGTTAAAGATAGTAATTAGGAGGGGGTAAGGGGATGTATTTTGAGCAAGCAGGGGCACAAAACACAGACGAGACCCTTCGGGTAGCCTTAGAGGTAGCTAAGGGAAGGGGCATTCGCTATATGGTGGTGGCCTCCACGAGAGGAGATACCGGTCTGCGGGCGGCCAAACTTCTACAAGGGACAGGTATCAAGCTCGTTGTGGTAACTCATAATACCGGCTTCTCCCAAGAGGGAAGTCAGGAA
>QMLM01000106.1 GCA_003646745.1 Deltaproteobacteria bacterium
AACTCCTTGTGAGAGAGGCAATAGCTCCTTTAGTCGCAGCATATACCGAAATATTAGCGATACCGATTTGACTCGTTAAAGAAGCTATATTTATGACCTTGCCTTTGTTTCTTTTTATCATCTCCTTTGCCACAAGCTGAGTTAGGAAAAAAACCGCCTTGAGGTTAACCCCGACAACCTTATCAAATTCTTCCCTCGAGATCTCCAAAAAGGGCTTCCTTACGTTTATGCCGGCGTTGTTGACCAATATATCGATGCTCCCCCACCTCTCCAATGTAGTAGCGACCAGATCCTCTACATCTTTCTCCTTGGTTACATCAGCAACAACCGGGATCACTGTCCCGTCCGTCTCTTCCGCAATCCTTGAAGAAGCGGCCTTTACCTCCTGAGCGGTACGACTCACTATCACCACCTTGGCTCCTGCACCAGCAAGCGCAGCAGCTATTCCATAACCCAGCCCACGACTTCCCCCTGTGACAATGCTGACCTTATCCTTAAGCGAAAACTGTTCTAAAACCCGACTCACTAAAAAGCCTCCTCATAGATCTTTCTTACATCCTCTTCTGAGAGATCCCTGGGGTTAGGGACGAAAAGTCGAGCCTGTTTCATCCCTCCCTCAACCAATTTGGGGAGGTCGCTTTTTGGTATCTTATATTCGGAAAGTCTATAGGGAATGTTAACAGCGTTGAGCAATTTCTCGACCGCTTCTACAGCCTTCTGGGCCGCTTCGTATAAAGAAAGTCCTTCGATCTCCTCTCCCATCGCCTCTGCGATCTTTGCATATTTTGGTAAGTTTCCTATGAGATTGAACTTCATAACATGGGGGAGCATTATCGCATTAGATCTACCATGAGACATATGGTATTCGGTCCCTAAAACGTACGCCAAGCCATGGACCGCTCCTAACCCCCCACTGGTGAAGGCCAGACCAGCTATGTTGGCAGCGAGCAACATGTTGTATCTCGCTTCGATGTCGTTACCCTTTGCATATGCCACTGGGAGGTTATGGGCTATGAGGCTTATCGCTTCGATGGCCAATATATCGGAAAAAGGCGTGGCATTGACCGAAACGAAGGCCTCTATCGCATGGACCAATGCGTCGAGTCCAGTATCCGCAGTCACAAATGGAGGCATGGAAAGGGTAAGCAAAGGATCCAGAATCGCCACATCTGCAAGATTGAAGTTACTGTACACCACTTTTTTTGTGTTCTCGGCCTCATCCGTTATCACAAAAACCCTTGTCACCTCGCTACCTGTCCCAGCGGTGGTAGGCACCAGTATCTTAGGCAGTCCCCTTTTAGGAACGGTATCTACCCCTACGTAATCCAGTACCTTTCCTTTATTGGTCGCTAAAATAGCAGCCCCTTTTGCTGTATCCAGGGAACTGCCCCCTCCTACCCCCACAATGAGATCGTACTTCCCTTCCTGCACCATTTGGGCACATTCATCCACTATTCGTGCAGGGGGTTCTGGCTCAACTTTATCAAAGATCCCGACTTTTATCCTCTCTGACTTTAATGACTCTTCAATGACCCCTATTAACCCCGCTTTCACAACCCCCGGATCGGTGACTATAAGGGCCCTTTTGCTTCCAAGGGCCTTCGCTTCCTTTCCGACCTGCTGTGCAGCACCCTTTCCAACGATTATCTTATTGGGGGAGAGGAAGACGCTTACCTTATCTGCCTCGTAATATGACCTCTTTTCTCTTATTGCAGCCATACTGTCTCCTCCTTTCATTTTTGAAGATTTTCATCTCTTTCAACGTGCCATAGAGGCCTTTTGGCAAAAAGATTATCAGAACGATAAGGGCAATTCCATAAGCCACTTCAGAGATGCCTATAAATTTAGTCCCGTAGGAGACCCTTATATATTCCTCAAGTGAGACAATCATGGCTGTACCAATCGTCGGCCCCCACATATCGAACATCCCGCCCAATATTGCCTTAAAGGGGATGGCTAAAGAAACCTCCACCCCTGATAAGGTGTGAGGGTTTAGATAGGTAATATACTGAGCATACAGCACCCCTCCGATCCCTGTTAAGAACGCACTTATGATTGTAATGGTCATTTTGTACTTAATTATGTTTATTCCAACAGATGAGGCTGCAATTTCGTCTTCGCCGATGGCCCTCAAGGCTTTTTGCATTTTGCTTTTGTCTATTCTCACCCACAGATAGAGGGCAAATACCAAAAACAAAAAGGATAGATAATAGAAATAAACCTTATTGGAGAATTGGAAATAAAGGGGGGCATTCCCCAAATTTCTAATTGTAAACCCTAAAGACCCCCCCGTTGTATCCCGCAGAGCTATGATTGAAAGGGCCACCAGTTCACCTACGGCTAAAGTCACCAAAGCGAAGTAATCCCCGATCACACCGAACCTGAAACAGGCATATCCTAAGACCGCTGCCAGAAAGGCAGCCGATGAGGCTCCAATTAACATCCCAATCCATGGGGATAAATTGAAGTAATTGAAGAGAAGGGCGGTAACATATGCGCCGATTCCCAAAAAGGCTCCATGTCCTAACGAGACCAGCCCAAAGCGTCCCATATAAGCCCATGCAGTGGAGATGTAAGCCCAGATAAAGATAAGGGTCATGATGTGAACCAGATATGGTGACGGTGAAGCGGCTGGGAAGATAACCAAAAGAACCAAGATCAATAGAAGAAAAAGCTTCTTAACCCATGGTGACTTCATCAGGTTCCTCTAACGCCCAAAATTCCCTGCGGTCTCACAAGCATTACCAAAATAAAGATGAGAAGGGCTATGATGTCGGCCACCTCTGCCGTCGTCAGCACAGCGGAGACTGAAGTGACTATCCCTATTATAAAAGCGCT
Organism: Deltaproteobacteria bacterium; assembly: GCA_003646745.1. Lineage (GTDB taxonomy): Bacteria > Desulfobacterota > B13-G15 > B13-G15 > RBG-16-54-18 > B11-G15. Next base: position 2,839 of record QMLM01000106.1, read on the forward strand.
GATGAACCCCCCCAAAAGGTTGCCCATGCCACCTAAGACGACGATGATAAAGGCCATAATGGTGAAGCTGGAACCAAAGTGGGGGTGAACTGTATAGATGGGAGTGAAAAAGGCGGCGACAATACCTGTCAAAGCCCCACCTGCCGCAAGGGTTACGAAATATATCAGCCTCGAATTGACCCCCATAACCTTTGCGATCTCTACATCCTGAGCAGTCGCTCGGATAGCAAGTCCTATATAAGTCTTGTGCAAAAATAGATAAAGCAATCCTAATGTCATCAAAGCACCCAAGAAGGCGATGAGGCAAGAAAAGCGGATGTAAAAATTCCCAATATGGAGGATGGGAAGATAAAGGGGAATTCCCCGATAGTCAGCTCCCCATATCACCATAGCCAAGTTCTCAAAAACGATGATCAAACCAGCAAGGGCCAATAACTGATTAAGTCGAGGAGCGTCAAGTAGAGGCTCAATTACCAACAGTTGCGTCAAAATGCCTAAAACCGCCATCGCACAAATAGCAATCAACGAGGAGATGATAAGGGGGACATGAAGTTGTACGGTCAACACATAAATCAAATAGAACCCAAGCATTACAAACTGGCCATAGGCCATATGGATAATCTTCACCACCCCGAAAATTAAATTCAGGCCGAAAGCTAATAATGCCAAAACCCCTCCCAACAAGATACCGTTTATGGCTGCATTTATTATCTGTTCAAACATGCCTTTATTTTATATCCCTAAATATGCTTTCTTGATATACGGGTTTCTCAAAAAATCCTCCCTTCCTCCATGAAATTCCAATTTCCCAGATTCGAGTAGGTACGCGTGGTCCGCTAACTCAAGGGCCTTCCTTGCATTTTGCTCCACCATCAATATGGAATATCCCTGAGAGCGAATTTTGCCGATAAATTCAAAGACTCGCGATACGACTCGAGGTGCTAACCCTAAGGAAGGCTCATCTAACATAATCAACTTGGGTTGTGACATGAGACTGCGAGCGATGGCAAGCATCTGACGCTCACCGCCACTGAGGGAACCGGCCAATTGGTTCCTTCTTTCTTTGAGAATAGGGAAAAGCTCGAATATCTCCTCTAATGTCCTTCTAAATCCCCCCCTTGCCCTTTTAGCGAAGGATCCGATTTTTAGATTATCGTAAACAGTAAGATAGGGGAAAAGCCTCCCCCCTTCTGGCACGAGGGCTATCCCCAACTCGACGATCTCGTGAGGTTCCTTATCATCTATTCGATGCCCGTCAAAATATATCGCCCCAGACGTTGGCTTCAGCAAACCCGAAATCACCCGTAAGAGGGTCGTCTTCCCAGCTCCGTTCGGTCCCACTACGATCGCCGTCTCCCCACTCTTTACTTCGATGGAGACCTCATGGAGAACTTGGAATTCTCCGTAAGAAACATTTATTTTTTCGACCCTCAACATCTCCTCGGTTTAGGATTCCTCCCCCAAATAAGCCTCGATCACCCTTTCATCCTTAGAGACTTCAGTTGGGCTTCCATCAGCTATCACTTCGCCATAGTCCAAAACTATAACTCGCTCCACGAGGTTCATAAGGGCACCTATTATGTGTTCCACCCATATGATCGTTATCCCCATCTCATCCCTTATCCGCTTCAGGATTGAAGAAGCCTCTGCCAATTCTTCCTTATTTAAACCGCTCAAGACCTCATCTGCCAGAAGAAGAGCAGGTCTTGTCGCCAATGCTCTCGCCAGTTCCAGTCTCCTTAACCCCACAGCAGTGAGCTCATCGGGCATGGTGGATTCATCTACCCTTAGTCCTACAAAATTCAAGTACTTAAGAGCCTCCTGTTTGACATTTTCTTCAGAATAAGGCACAAATTGCTCAAAATTGCCAAACAAAACTCCCAGCATCACATTTTCAATTACACTCAAGTTTTTAAAAGGCCTGGGAATTTGAAAAGTCCTGGCGATGCCTAAGTGGCATATCTTATTGGGATTAAGCCCTGTGATATCCCTTCCCATATAAAGGACCCTTCCTGAGGAGGGTTTCAGTACACCCGATATGATATTAAAAAGGGTGGTTTTCCCTGATCCGTTGGGGCCGATAAGCCCCACGAATTCCCCTTTTTCCACTTTTATCGAAACATCCTTCAGGGCTGCCAAGCCTCCAAAATACCTACTTATGCCCCTTAGCTCGAGCATAATCTCCTTTTTTAATTCTAAAAGAGTAGAAAAATAAAATAGAAAAATTAAGTTGGGGGGCAGAAGTTGCCCCCCAACTTTTTAGCAATGCTTCTTTCTTATTTTGCAAAGGGCGAATCCGAAGGCAGAGGAAGCTTTGCCTCTATGGTCTTCAGTGCACTTGGCCACACGATCTCAACCTTCCCGTTGACCCATTGCATAACGACTGGATACGACCGCAAATTCTGACCAGCATACTCATGCTCTGGGGGTGCAAACTTCACCCCATAACCACAAGGAGTCGCCCCCTCTGGGATATCGAGCTCCCTGGCAGCCATCCTCACGGTATCCGCAGTGACCTTGCCATATTTCTGAATGGCCCTGGGCAGAACCTCGCCGATCAGGATCCAAGTATGACCAAAGCCCTGGGTTGCATGAGTGGGAGGATTTGCTTCGCCGTATTTCTCCTTATACCTTCTCAGAAACTCAGCTATTAACTTGTCCATCCCTGGTTTAAGCTTTTTCACATCGAGAATCTGTGCAGGCGCTGGGTCCACGTTGTAGGTGTAGTTTACTATTTCCCGGCCCAACGATTTTTCAAGCAGAGGGAAGTTAGCATACCCGGCTCCATGGCCAATGATCGCCTTCGTCTTCAATCCCAGCTCCCTCGCCTGCCGGAGGAAAAGGACTATGTCAGGGAAATAACCTGTATGAAGGATAACATCCGGCTTGCTGGCCTTAAGCTTTAAGATCAGAGAGGAAAGGTCCTTAGTAGTGTGAGCATAACCTTCTTTGAGGACGACCTTCATTCCGTATTTCTTTACTTGCTGGAGGTTGGCTTTGGATACAGAAACCCCATAAGGACCGTCCTCATGGATGATGGCCACTTTTACTTGGCTCGGACTCTTGTACCCGAGTTTTTGATAATTCTCCTTCAAAAATTCCACCGAGCTCTTGCCCCACTGAGATCCCATAGGCTGAACCCGAAACA
>QMLM01000107.1 GCA_003646745.1 Deltaproteobacteria bacterium
ACTCAGGGTATACCGCAAGGGGTATCCAATGACACCGTATTCCTTCATCCCTCCAAAACCTCCCAAACCCGGCGCATCTGACCCACCCTCATTTGCCCTGGGGCTGTCCACTTTGCTCCCTCCAGGGAGCAAAAGGCCATAAAAGAGCCGAACAAGGGAGCCAAGATCCGGCTAATCCTCCCCTTATCCCCCATACAATGAGAGATAACCTTTTTCCCATCCCCTCTCACCTTCCTCAAGAATCTGAGTATAGTTAGGGAGTCATCTAGGTTCTGTGCCCAGGTCACTATTTTATAGACATCTGCCTCTATTTTTATCATCTCCTTCCAAAGAGAAAGCAGTTTCTCAAGGGGCGGCGTTTTCTGAAAATCGTGATAAGAGAGAATAAAATGCGTTTCTCCTCTTTTGCCGAGAAGCCGAGATCGTAGAGGCTCGGAAGACATCCATTCTACGTCGACGTATGTGACCCCATATTTGACGGCCTCTTCCAGATAATAGAAACGTTTTTGCTCTTGCCCGCGAAAAAACCCCCCCTCTTCCCTTCTCCTATTAGTCACAATCAAAGGCCTTTCGGTGAAGGGGAGAAGCTCACTTAACCTGATCTCAGCCAAGGCGTCCAGCCTCAGCTCCATTATATCCGCCTCTTTTGCTGCCACCGCCATTTTCTGGCGCACCATCTCCGCATCAGATTCCAAGATGGAAATACACAGCAGGCATCCAACCTCTGTTTTCTCCCCTTGGCGCCAACGAGAGATCCGGAAGATGGCCGAATAGAGCTCCTCGATTTCCAGCGGGCTAAGGGAACAAAGGGGCTGTTTAAGCAAAGCCCTCATGATTTCGGCCTCCCTCTCGGGATCATAGATCTCTGTCGCTAATTCCTTCTTTACCTTCCCTACCTGCAGCACCAATGCCATCCTGCGATCCAAGAGGGAGAGAATTTGGCGATCTATCTCATCTATCTTCCTTCGCAAATCGACCAATTCACTCCTTTCGGCCATCACCCCTCCTCTATCCTCTCTTGGACCAGATGACCTAAATGTCTCCCCTCCATTTCTTCGCTGAGGACGAGGACCTCATCGCCTTCCTTCAGATCTATCAAGGAAATCGGCTCTCCTGAAGGGGTCATCAGGCGTACGGTCTCAGCGTTTTGTAGAATACAGGCAATCTTGCTCTCCTTAATCTTTGCCTCCACCAACATAAGGGGACGGCGCTCTATCTTCACCCTGCCTACGTAGCTGATCTGTGTCCTTCCTTGGACATTAACAATGAGAAGCTCCTGTCCCCAACGGAGTTCACTCAGATATCTGGTCTTGCCATCAGGTACCCGAATATAAGAGTGTATGGCTCCAGCATTGACTCGAAAGGGGCGTGGTTCTACATAGGGGTTGGGGATGTTTTCAGCATGGATGAGAAAGAACCCTGCGCTGCTGCTGCCCACCAACATTCCCTCTCCCTTTTTCATCTTGGTACAGGTATCGATGCAAACCCTATCTCCCAATCCTAGGGGCTTTATACCCAAGACCTCAGCGGCTTCCAGATGCAACACCTCCTCTTCTCTCTTTACCAGGTTGATAATTTTTTTCACCTCCACCGAGTCATGAGTGTCAACAACCACCCCTTCTACTCCCTTCTCTAGGGCCCCCAAGGCAGCCTTGACCTCCTCATACCTCCTTACCAAGGCATAGATCCTCGATCTCTTGGCCACTAAGTTTTCCCATGGAACCACTTTCCATCTTCCTGGATCTATCACCAAGATAACCTCTGAGGGTACCTCAGTGGCCTTCTCTATATCTTCTTGCTCCTTTACCTGCCAGGATACCGCCTCTTTCCCCCATATGATATCACCATCGGGAGCGATGGTGGTTATTCTCCCCAATCTCTTTACTTGAGAGGCCCCTCCTCTCGGCAGTAGGAGGCCATCTGCTCCACCTTCCAAGGCAGTCAAAACCAATCCTTTATCCCAAGGATCAACCTTTACCCAGACCTTTTTCATCGTTTCCCTTCACTTTGACCTCATTAAGATACCAATAAAAGATGGCGGATTCAACGGGGAAATGAAAATTGACAAATCTTGCTCTTTGTATCATTATTAACTTATGAGATATCTCATTCTTTTTGCTCTGCTTTATCTCCTATATTATCTTTTCAAAAAATCCTTCTTCCCATCTGGGCGTCGGGAAAGGGTCCTTAAGAGATACCAGGGGGGCTCAGCCGACAAGGAACTTGTCCAAGACCCTCAATGTCATACCTACATACCAAAGGAGGGGGCGCTCAGGGCCCAAATCAATGGAGAGGTCTACTATTTTTGCAGCCAAAAGTGTCTGGAGGAGTTCAAAAAAAGATCTTGAATCCCTCTTTTTACTTGACCCCCAAGGACTTCTTCCTCTATAATTTTTCACTGACGGTGCTTTACTCAACGATCGTCGGACCAGAAAAATCATTAGTTAACTAGTTAATAAGTAGGAGGTAGCTGAAATGGATTGGGGGATGAGAAATCGCATGTCGCAACTTATCCAGCCTGACGGTCATTGCTTCTTTTTGCCTATAGATCATGGCTACTTCCAAGGCCCTACTCACAGGCTGGAGAAGCCGGGTGAAACGGTAAGACCGCTTCTGCCATATTGTGACGCCCTCTTCGTTACAAGAGGTGTGTTGCGTTCTTGTATAGATCCCGCCAACAGCAAACCGATCATCCTCAGGGTATCTGGTGGCACAAGCATCGTTGGAAAGGATCTGGCCCACGAGGGAATCACCACCTCTGTGCGTGACGCCGTCCGCCTAAATGTAGCTGCAGTGGGACTTTCCATCTTCGTCGGCAGCGACTACGAACACGATTCGTTGCTAAACCTAGCCAATCTTGTAAATGAATGCGAAGAATACGGGATCCCTGTCATGGCGGTTACCGCTGTAGGCAAAGAACTGGAGAAGAGAGAGGCCCGCTACCTGGCTTTGTGCTGTCGCATTGCTGCCGAGTTGGGTGCCCGTGTGGTGAAAACATACTGGTGTAAAGAGTTTGACAAGGTCGTAAATGGTTGCCCCGTTCCTGTAGTCATGGCTGGTGGGCCGAAGTGCGAGACAGAGCTTGAGGTACTTGAATTCGTCTATGATGGCATGCAGAAAGGAGCTGTAGGTATAAACTTGGGCCGAAATGTCTGGCAAAATGATCATCCGGTCGCCATGGCTAGGGCCCTGAGGGCCATAATCCACGAAAACGCCTCTGTTAAAGAGGCCCACGAATTGTTCAATAGCGTCAAAAACGGTGAGCTGTAATATCAAGGCTTGCTAAAAGAATACCGGATTGCAAAGGCCCTAAGGCGGCTTATTTCCCAAGAAAGAAAAGTAGCTTGCTCAGAGGGATATACCATGCGGGTGGCGATGTATTATAACAACAACGATGTTCGGTTGGAAGAGGTCCCGATGCCGCAGATTGGCCCTGGAGAACTACTGGTCAAGGTAATGGCCAGTGGCATCTGTGGCAGCGACGTGATGGAATGGTATCGCATCAAAAAGGCTCCCCGGGTGCTGGGCCATGAGATCACGGGAGAGATCGTCGAAATCGGGGAGGGGGTAGAGCGTTACAGAGTCGGTGACAGGGTCTTTGTCTCCCACCATGTCCCTTGCAATAGGTGTCGCTATTGCCTGAACGGTTATCATACGGTCTGTGATACCCTTCGCAATACCAATTACGATCCTGGTGGTTTTGCCGAGTACCTGCGTGTCCCACGGATCAACGTGGATCGAGGTGTGTTCCTGCTGCCTGATGAGGTATCGTTTGAGGATGGAGTATTTATTGAACCACTGGCCTGCGTGGTGCGTGGTCAGAGATTGGCACGCCTGCATCCAGGCCAAACCGTCCTTGTGCTAGGCAGTGGCATCTCCGGAATACTTCACATAGCTTTGGCCCGCGCTTCAGGAGCCGGGCGGATAGTAGCCACTGACATCAACGAATATCGCCTAAAAGCGGCACAGCGCTTTGGGGCCGATGTTACAATCCACGCCGAAGAAGATGTACCAACCTGCCTGCGCCAAGCCAATGAGGACAGGTTGGCAGATCTGGTGATCGTCTGCACTGCAGCCTTTTCCGCCCTAACCCAGGCATTGGAGTGTGTAGATCGCGGAGGGACCGTGCTGTTTTTCGCACCCACAGAACCGGGCGTGGATCTTCCCATACCTTTCTATGAGTTCTGGCGCAATGGAATCACACTGATACCTTCCTATGGCGGCAGCCCCTTGGACATCCAAGTGGCCATAGAACTGATCCGTGCCCGCCGGATACCTGTGCAGGAGATGGTCACCCACCGGCTAAGTCTCGCAGAGACAGGTCTAGGTTTCCAGTTGGTTGCTGAGGCTGGGGAATCCATAAAGGTGATCATAGAGCCCCATAGATGAAAATCTGATCCCGGCTGCCCAAAGATCCCTAAAAAAGATTGAGGCACTTCAATCCCTTAAATGAGAAAGGGAGATGAAAAAGAAAATTAAGATTGCGGCGATCATCCTCATGGCTTTATTTTTGCTTGTAGTTGTTGTCGCCGTAATTTTACCCCATCTCATCAGTCTGGATAGATATAAGGATATGATCGAGGCAAGGCTGGAGGAGGCCTTGAAGAGGGAAGTATCTGTGGGCGCATTGCGGATAACCATCTTGCCCACCTTGGGAGCAAAGATTGAGGATCTGATCATCTCTAATCCCCCCGGATTCTCGCCCACCCCTTTTCTCTTCCTTCACGCTCTAAGGGTCAGGGTAAAAATCCTGCCCCTTTTGAGGGGAAAAAAGGAGATAGCCGGGCTCACCTTGCAGGGCCCTGAAGTCTTTGTCGAGAGGGATAAGAGAGGGAGGTGGAACATCCCTCTCATTGACATAAGAACAAAAAGTCACAAAGGAGAACTAAAGAGCGCAAAAGTAAAGGTGAGGAAATCGAAGCTCTTACAGGGCCTTTCCCTATCCAAGGCCTCCATAAAGGGCGGCAAATTCATATATCTGGATCGGAATATCGATCGCAGGATTGAAATCGAACAAATGGACCTAGAATTGAAGGATATCTCCTTTGAGAAAAAAATAAGATATAACCTATCCTTAGAGGGGCTACAAGGTGACCTGTGGGTGCAGGGATGGGTGGGGCCTTTGGGGGAGAAGACCATCGATATGAAAAATATCCCCTTATGGGGACGAGTGAAGGCGAATTTCCCCAAGATAGATGATCTCGCCAAGGCTCTTATAGGCAGCAAGGGCCCTGCTCTCCAGGCAGCGGTAAAGATAGATCTTAACCTTCAGGCAGATACGGGCTCTCCCCTAAAGCTGCAGGGGAAGATCCTTGTGAAATCACTCTCTATAGAAAAAGATGGGAAGGAGTTCATCAAAGACCTCAACCTCTTCCTGAAGCCGCAGGCTGCCCTATCCCCAGGAAAGGGGGAATTGAGATTAAAATCCATCCTCCAAATAGAAGAAACCCCCTTTCAAATAAAGGGCAAGTTTACGGATCTCTGGAGGAAACCATCAGGTATGGTAACCTTCTCATCTACGAATGGCATTGACTTAAAGAAATGGGGTTCCAAATTCCCTCCTTTGGAAAAGGTGCTTAACATCAAAGGAACCCTTGCCCTCAGGGGCGATCTTAGAATTCCTCCAAGTGACACTCCCCTGCTCTTTCTTCAGGTCAACTCTCCCCACATGGGAATAACCTTGGTTAAAAGAAAAAAGATTAAAGAAACACAGTTTGTTCCTCAGGCAAAAGAGGCAAAGCGGACAAAAGGGGGTAAAGGGCACAGCAGGCTCGATATAAAAGGAGAGCTTGAGGTGACAAAGGGGCGGTTTCAGGGTATTGACTTTCGTGATCTATACCTTAAGGCGGATATGGAAAGAGGTAAATTGAAGATAGAGAGGTTCTCCTTAGCTGCCTTCGGGGGAGAATTGGAGGGTTCCGGGGGGATAGATGG
>QMLM01000108.1 GCA_003646745.1 Deltaproteobacteria bacterium
CCCCTTCTAGGACAAATATGTTGTGCAGTTGAGGAATATCATCATGGTTTAATGGAAGATATGCAGTCGCAAGGGCCATACCATTGCCTCTCCCTGAACAAATTCTACCTCTTTTAGCATAGTAATACATGTACCCTGATAACTCCTCTGGGCCCCCGCTTCGGACAGATGTACGGTCTCAATAGGATGAAGCCACAGGCGAAAAGAGGTGGTGGAGCTACAGTTGATCTGCCAACCTCGCTTCTCATCCACAAGAGAAAACTCCTTCACCTCGCTCATCTGCCTGCGCTCAGCAGGGGCTACCTTCCTGCCCCCAACCTCTATGAATCTTTGAGGGTCATCAGGAGCACCCAGATTGAGATTTAACTCAATGGCAAAGGAGAGGGGGAGGCTAAAGGAAGGATTGAGCTGATATATCACCTCAATGATCGGAGGCTCACTCTGCAAGAAGAATGTCTTCACTATATGAAGGGGGAGATGACCATCCACAAACCCCTCTCTTCGCAACTCTATCTTGGCCTGAGGCCCTTTGTGTTCCCAACGAGACAGCTGATATTCCCCCCTTACAAAATCCCCCCTCTCCTGATAGCTGCAGCGATAGTAATCACTTAGGCTGGTGGAAGGAGCAAAGAGGTGATCGAGGAAACTGTAACGAGAATATCGATCGTAGATCAAAAAACGCTCCAGACCTGATTCCTTCACTCGAAACTGTTCGTGAATAGACTTGGCCTCTCCTTTATCCCCTGCCTTTTGGGCCCCTCTTTTTATCTTTTCATGATAGGCCTCGGGACGCCTCATCAGGACACTACTTAGGTTGACTTTGGGACCCTTGAGATCCAATTCATATATGCTGCCCCCGTAGGCAGGTTTTATATAGGCGTTTAGGGCCGGAGAGGAGAAGAGCCACTCCTTTTGGCCGTCGCAATCGAAATCCACAACCTCTACAGTAATTTCCTGCCTCGGCAGATGGCCCTCAGCGGCGATTAGATGTTCATAGACTGCCTCCCGTAAGTGGTTGAGGTACAACCCGCCGAATAAACCATGCCAGTAGGCGCAGTTGCATTGTCCCCGCCACAGTTCCCTGACGGCGGGGGGTAGAGGTAGGGTCTCATATGGGGAGTAGGCTTCGGCCACCTTGCGGCTGACGTGAAGCATCTTTTTGTGCATCAGGTTGGTCTCTTCATACTTGATAAGAAAGTTGTCCCATGTTCCTCCCCGGACAAAGGGACGAAGGTCCTCCCATTTGTCTTGGGCCTTGAGCCGCTGCACAAAGGTTGCATAGCGGGAGGCGGCCTGAGGAAGGAGGGCCCATTCCATCATCTCCTCATAAGAGGCCGGGGGGAGATAAAGGCGGCCTCGTGGGGGGAAACGCTCCAGATAATCCCCCAAAGGCAGGACTTCCAGCCAGTGTCTATTGTTCTCCAAGACCTTTAAAAACTTCTCCAACCAACCCTCCTTATATACCCACTGCCTAGTGCCCGGCCAGATGCCGAACTTCTCCCCATCGTCACCATATGTTAAGGATTGCCCTTGGCCAGCGCTAAAGAACTTCTGAAAATGCTCGATGGTCTCTTGCGGCGGATGGAAGGGTATGAGATAGCGCAAATGCTGGCTAATGGGGAAAACGGCCAAGGGATATCCCTCCTTCTCTGTAACATAATAGTCAGATATCTCCTCGGTCTTTAGGCCCGCATGGAGGAAGTGAGAATCATCCAAAAGGGTATATTTGATGCCCAGCTGGCCGGTTATCCTGGGCAATAGAGGATCCCAAACCCTCTCGGCCACCCAGAGCCCTTTTGGATATACATCAAAGCGATCCTCCAGGTAAGCGAGCATAAGGCGGATTTGGCCCACTGCATCCACCTCGGGGATAAAGGGCAAAAGGGGCTCATAGAACCCTCCAGCCATCAACTCCACCTGTCCCCTGGAGACCATCTCCCCTATGAGCGAGATTATCTCTGGGCGGTAATCCTCTATCCACTCCCAAAGGGGACCAGAAAAGTGTAGGGAGAACCTGAAGAATGGATGGCGGCTCACCACCTTAAGGAAAGGCTCATAGCAGTCCTTTACTGCCTCAGCAAAGACATGATCGAAATTTCCCACTGGTTGATGGTTGTGCAGGGCAAAAGGTAGATAATATTTGGACATCTTACCTCCCCTTTCACCGGGATTGAGAAATTTAGCAAAACAGTGGTCTATTGTAATCTAGGCCTCCAAAAATGCAAGAAATTTTTGTTGACCTTATAAGAAGTTATGATATCATTCCACGACTATGAAGGAAGATATACACTCTTTTGCTGTCTTCGCCAAGGTCCCCGAACGGCTAAAACCCCTCGAAGAGCTGGCCTATAACCTCTGGTTCTCATGGAACATGGAGGCAGTAGAGCTCTTCCAGCGTCTAGACCGCCGCCTTTGGGATGAGACAAAACACAATCCCGTCCTGCTGCTTTCCCGTTTAAGCCCTGAGCGTCTTGAGGAGTTGGAAGGTGATGAGGTGTTTCTGGCCACCATGGAGAGGGTATATGCAGACTTCAAGAGGTATTTGGAAGAACCACACTTTAAAAACTCTAATCGTATGCGGCCCAAAACCCTCATCGCCTATTTTTCGGCAGAATATGGTCTGACTGATTGCCTCCCCTTCTTCCATGGTGGATTGGGGGTATTGGCAGCTGATCACCTAAAATCGGCCAGTGACCTTAACCTCCCCATGGTAGGGGTTGGGCTGTTATACCAATTTGGGGCCTTTCGCCAAACCCTCACCTCCGAAGGTGAACAAAGGGAGATATCGCATGAGGTAGACTTCTATCACATGCCGTTGCGACTGGAAAGAGGATCAGACGGCAACCCCCTCACCATAAGGGTCGAATTCAACAACGAAGAGGCCCTAGCCCAGATATGGCGGGTTGATGTAGGACGTATCCCTCTATATCTCCTGGATACCAACATCCCTCAAAACCCCCCTCATATCCGGGAGATCACCATTCGCCTCTATGCCGAGGAAAGACAGCTGCGCCTCAGGCAGGAGATACTGTTGGGAATAGGAGGTGTGCGGGCCTTGAGGGCCCTTGGTCTCAATCCCACCATCTATCATATGAACGAAGGGCATTCCGCCTTTGCAGCTCTGGAGCGGATTCGACTATTACGGGAAGAAGAAGGGGTGCCGTTCAATGTAGCCCTTTGGGCGGTGACGGCCAGTAATTGCTTTACCACCCATACTTCTGTCCCGGCGGGGATCGAAATCTTTGACCCCGATCTTATTGAAACCTACTTCTCCCATTATCTCCCCTCTCTGGGGATATCTATCTCAGCGCTGCTAGGGCTCGGCCGTCAAGATCCCAAAAATCCCTCGGAGCCCTTTTGCATGAATATCTTGGCGATGAAGCTCTCTGGACATATCAACGCTGTAAGCCGCCTCCACAAGACTATCTCCCAAAGGATATGGCATCATCTTTGGCCTGCCATACCTGTCGAGGACGTCCCTATAGAGTCCATTACTAATGGAATCCATGTACCATCTTGGATCTCCCCTGATGTCTCCAGCCTCTATAATCGCTATCTAGGACCCCACTGGTCAGAAGATCCGGACAGCATAAAGGTCTGGAGCAGGGTGACGGAGATCCCCGACGAAGAACTTTGGGGCACCCACGAGAGGCGGCGCGAACGCCTTATCTCCTTCTGCCGCCGACGCCTGCAGGAGCAACTCACCAGGAGAGGGGAACCAACCGCCAAGATCTCCCAAGCCAAAGATGTCTTGGATCCGGATGCCTTGACCATTGTGTGGGCAAGGCGAATGGCCGGCTACAAGAGGCCCACTTTTATCTTTAAAGACGTGGAGAGACTCTCTCAGATCCTGAACGACCCTGACCGCCCCGTGCAGATCATCTTCGCCGGCAAAGCCCACCCTGGTGATAATGAGGCAAAAAAACTGATCAAAGACATTATCTCTTTTGCCAGCGAAGATCGTTTCCGGCGACGTGTGGTCTTTATCGAAGACTACGATCTCGAGGTGGCCCGCTATTTGGTGGAAGGAGCCGACCTCTGGCTTAATACCCCCCGACGGCCCAATGAGGCCTGTGGCACCAGCGGCATGAAAGCCGTTGCCAATGGCGCCCTACACATGAGCACTCTGGATGGATGGTGGGCAGAGGCTTACCAACACGAAGTAGGCTGGCTTATCGGGACAGGCGAGGAATACGATGATCTCAACTATCAAGACGAGATTGAAAGCAAATCCTTCTACAATTTACTGGAAAATGAGGTCATACCCCTGTTCTACGATCGCGGACCAGATGGGTTGCCTAGGAATTGGATCAAAAAAATGAAGGCCTCCTTGCTCTACCTATGTCCCAGATTCAACACCCATCGAATGTTAGAAGAATACATAGATTGGTGTTATTTGCCCGCGCAAAGATATTTGGAGGAACTTTCGGCACAAAATATGGCCGAGGCCAAGGCCCTGGCAGAATGGTATCGAAAAATCGAGAAAAACTGGGCGAAGGTCTCAATCTCAGAAGTTAAGCGAGAAGGCCCTGCTGAGTTAACAGTAGGAGAAGAATTGAAGATAACCGCCTTGGTTCATCTGGGTGAATTGAGGCCGGAAGATGTCAAGGTGGAGGTCTATTATGGACGCCTAAATCCAAAAGGAGACCTCGACGAGCGGAAGTTGCTCCTTATGAAACCCATCAAATCTAAAAATGGCGACCACCTCTTTCGAGCAACCCTTATATGCAAAGAGACAGGCAAATTCGGCTACCGCATCCGTGTCACCCCTTCCCATCCCCACCTTACGCCTTCTCACTATTCCCAGGGAGTGCTGGTCACATGGGGGTAGAGACACTCCTTTTATTGCTTGAAAGATCCCCTTTAACCTTCGAAGATGACCTTTCCCGTAGCCTTTAAATCGTATCCGGGAAGGATGCGAAAAAGCCGGCGGATCCGCATCGGGTCTATATAGGCGATAAACCCCTTAATTATCTCTGTGTGCCAAAGCTCCTTGGGGACGACAAGATCAAACCGCTCATCTTGAAGGGGGATAAAGTCCAATGGGAAGAGGTGGGCGACATACTCAATTCCCAAACCGACGTCTGCCTCTCCAAAGTAAACCTTGAGGGCCACCCCTAAATGTGTGTCCACCTCATCGGCAAAACCGACGATCTCTTTCTCTTCTAACCCCTTTTCCCTCAAAAGATATTCGAGCAAAAGCCTTGTACCTGAACCTTCATTCCTGTTTATGAACCTCACACCCTTTCTGACCACATCCTCCAGGCTCTTAATCCCCAATGGGTTGCCCTTCTTGAGGATAAGCCCCTGCCTTCTATGCCATAGGTTGATGACTACATAGTGCTGAGGCGACAGATACCTGTTCAGGAAAGGAAGATTATATTCTCCTGTATCCGAGTCCAAAAGATGTAGGCAACATATCTGTCCCTTCCTTTGTAAAAGGGCCTGAACGCCCTTAAGGCTGCCCACTGGGGAGTAAAAGGTAAGGGATTGAGGAAACCTTTCTCGGGAATAAAGGGCTAAAAGCCTAGAGAGAAGGATGTCATCACTTCCCACAATGAAGATGTCCCTCTCTCTCTGCACACCCTCATCTATCCAACGCAAGATATGCTCTTTGGGGAAGAGCCACTTGCCGGCAATCCTCACATGAGGGATGCCACCCTCCTTTACGAGTTGATATACCTTCTTCTCATTAAGCCGAAGAAGATCAGCCAACTCTTTAGTAGTGAGAAGTTCACCCATGCCTTTTTTTAACACGTATAAAAAATGAAGTCAATAAAAAAACAATTTATAACCAATAATAACTAAAAATATTTTATATTGACA
>QMLM01000109.1 GCA_003646745.1 Deltaproteobacteria bacterium
ATTTCATTGAGGCCGTTCAAAAGGAGGCTGAGGAGTTAAATCCTGAGGAACTTGAGATATCTGCCGAAGGTGATACTCCTTTGATCTCCTACTGTAAATTGAATGATGATTGTGTGTATCGAATCTTGAGAAGATGCCAGGATGAATTTGACCTCCAACAAATAAAACAATTAAAAGATTTTATCCTACAACATAATGAGTACGATGATGTAATGACATTAATAGTGGAAAAGACCTTTTCTATAAAGGGCTGTGAAGAAGAACAATATAAAAGGCCCTCCTCACAAAGGGCTATTCTTTAATAATTCCTAAACTAATTAAGCGCCCCCGGCTGGACTCGAACCAGCGACACCAGGATTAGGAATCCTGTGCTCTATCCACCTGAGCTACGGGGGCAGTAGGTAACTACTTTTTTCATCTTTAACACCTTAGGGCACTTGTGTCAAGGGCAGCAAATTGGCCCTCAGACGCCTTTTCAAATCTTTCCATCAATTAAATAATTCCCTTAACATTGTGTAACAAAAGAGTCCGGGTAATTCTTAAACCTTCATATCCTCCAATAAGATAATATCTTTCTCCTCCATTACCTTGCGCAGGCGCTGGAGTGCCTTGACCTCGATCTGCCTAATTCGCTCCCTGGTGACACCAAAGATCTCACCGATGGTCTCCAAGGTCTTGGGCTCACCATCCCTTAATCCAAATCGAAGATCGATCACCGCCTTCTCCTGAGGGGACAACAGATCCAGCCAAGAGCTGACCAGCTTAAAGAGCTCCATATGTTCGGTAATGGAAAAGGGGCCTGGTTGTTCTTCTGTCTTCAGGGTATCTGCTAGATGATACTCTTGTTCATCATCTAAAGGGGTCTCGATGGAGGTGGCCCTGCGTACGGCCATCATCAGACGATTCACGTAACCCACATCCACCCCCATCTCCTCAGCTACCTCTTGTAAAACGGGCTCTCTGCCAAATCTTTGGGTTAAGGAACGAATGATGCGAATCATTCTCTTCATGTCACCAGCCACATGGGCGGGAAGTTTTACGGTTCTGGTCTGATTCACCAGGGCCCTCTCAATGGATTGCCTGATCCAGAGGATCGCATAAGTGGAAAAACGGCAATTTTTCTCTGGTTTAAATTTCTCTACCGCCTTGATGAGCCCGATATTGCCTTCCTCTATAAGATCCAGCAGGGGAAGTCCCTGTCCTATGTACCTCTTGGCCACCTTGACCACCAATCTCAGATTGGACTCTATCATCCTCTTCCTCGCCCTCTCATCTCCCTTCGCTACCCGGAAGGCAAGTTCCTGTTCCTCCTCTGCGCTGAGGAGCTTGGCAGCCCTTATGTCTTGGAGATATAAACGCAGGGAATCAATAGATTCATTCTCAGGATAAACCTCTTCTTCTATTGCTATGATCTGCTCATCTCCTTTCATGAAGACTCCTTTTTTCACGGAAGAAAACGCAGAGGATCAAGGGGCTTGCTCCCCTTGCGGATTTCAAAATGGAGATGTGGACCTGTTGCATTCCCGGTGTTACCCACCTTGGCAATAACCTCCCCCTTTTTGACCCACACCTCCTCTTTCACTAAGTTGGCCTGGTTGTGGGCATAGACGGTAAAGAACCCATCCTTGTGTTCGATGATAATAAGGTTCCCATACCCCCTAATCTTATTATTGCTGTAAACTACCCTGCCGTCATCTGCTGCCCTTATTAAGGTGCCTAAGGGAGCACAGATATCTATACCCTCATGCCTCCGCTGCCCATCTATGATGAACTTGGCCGTCACCTTCCCCTTCACCGGCCACATAAACCTCCCCCTTTCATATTTAACTGCCGGCAATCTCCTCTTGGCGGTGACATCTTCTACGTAAACATCTACCTTCAAAACCTTTTTGGCACCGGGGATGAAGATCCGTTGGCCTACCTTTATCTTGTTTTTGTCTTTTATTCTGTTTATCCTGGCCACCTCTTCCATATCTACTCCATAGGTCTTGCATATCCGCCACAGCGTCTGATGGGGTTCTACCTTATGGTAAACACCCCCCATGTGCCGGCATCCACCGGAGAGAAAGACAAAAAGGACGACCAAAAGCGGAGGAATAAATCTCATAATTTAAGCATGCCCATGAGCATGGCTACTGCTTCTCGTCCCCCCTTTGCCATGGGAACCCTTCCTCCTAGCTCCCAGGTCTTTATCCCCACGATGGGTTTCCCCACTTTGAGGGCTATGGCAATCTCTGAAAGGGTTCCTTCTCCCCCATCGATGGCAACTATGGCATCAGAGGCGTGAACAACAAGGATATTTCTGGCGTGTCCCAGACCCGTAGGTATGACTATATCGACATATGGATTGGCATCCCGCTTATTGCTAGTAGGTAAAATACCTACTGTGATACCAGATTCCTCCTTGGCCCCTCGGCAGGCCGCCTCCATCACCCCTCCCAGCCCTCCGCAGACCAGCGAGAATCCCCTCCTGGCAATCTCGCCACCTACTTCTCGGGCGATCTCATAAATCTCCCCATGACATTCACCCCCACCGACGACCCCTATCTGCCCCTTTATCCTTATGCCCTCCATCCATGATCTCCGATCAACCTCACAAACCGACAACCACCCAAATCCTCCTCTTTGTACCCGCTCTCCTTTCTCGCTATTCTGAGGAGGGTTTGTGAGTATTCATTTCCCACGGGTATCACCAGCCTTCCCCCCACTTTTAGCTGCCGCAGAAGGGTTTTAGGGATTTCGGGTGCCCCTGCGGTGACGATGATTCCATCGAAGGGGGCTTCTTCTTCCCATCCATAAGTGCCATCTGACACCTTTATCAGAACGTTGGCATAGCCCAGTTCATCTAAGATCCTTCTCGCCTTGGCTGCCAGAGAACTGATCCGCTCGATGGAGAAAACTCTCTCGGCCAGTTCTGCTAAAATGGCCGCCTGGTACCCTGAACCGGTCCCGATCTCCAAAACCTTATCGTCGCCTTTCAAACGCAAGGCTTCGGTCATTAAGGCCACGATGTAAGGTTGGGAGATAGTCTGTCCCTCTCCTATGGGCAGAGGGAAATCACCATAGGCCTGAGACCAAAGCCCCTCTTCTAAGAAGAGATGCCGAGGGACCTTCATCATGGCTCTTAAAACCCTCTCATCTTTTATGCCTCTGGCCAGAAGCTGCTCTTGAACCATCTTTCTCCTGGCCAAGGCAAAATCTGTATATTTCAACTCTTCCCTTCTACCATCTTTTTCCATTGATAAATGAGTTGAAGAGCATCTAAGGGTGCCAAGCGATCGGGATCTATCCTCTTGAGCTCTCTGTATAACAGATCTCTTTCGCCCCTGAAAAGGCTCAGTTGAACTCTTTCTGGATCTTCTCCTGCTCTTTTGGAGCGGGCCAACCTAGGTAAGCCCTTCTCGTCCAATTCCCCCCTTTCCAAATTGGCCAGGACCTCCTTGGCACGCTCTATCACCTCCTCGGGCAGGCCAGCTAGCCTAGCCACCTGAATTCCATAGCTACGACTAGTCCCACCCTCCACTATCCTTCGCAAAAAAATGACATCCCCGTTCCACTCACTCACCGCCACATTGTAGTTTCTCACCTTGGGCTTAGTCATGGCCAGCTCGGTGAGCTCATGATAATGGGTGGCAAAGAGGGTCTTGGGACCTTTTCTGTCATGGAGGTATTCTGCCACCGCCCAGGCAATGCTCAGACCGTCAAAGGTACTGGTGCCCCTGCCTATCTCGTCCAAAATCACCAAACTTCTAGACGTGGCCTCCCTCAGTATATCCGCCGTCTCCCTCATTTCCACCATAAAGGTGCTCTCACCCATGGCCAAATTGTCCGTTGCCCCCACGCGTGTAAAGATCCTATCCACCAAACCAATGGTCGCCTCTTTGGCAGGCACAAACCCTCCCATCTGGGCCATCAGAACAATGAGGCCCACCTGCCGGATATAGGTGGACTTGCCCGCCATATTGGGGCCGGTGATGATGACAAGCTGGTTCTGCCCGCCATCAAGGCAGGCATCATTGGGTACAAAAGGCTCAAGGTGGCCCATTCGCTCTATGACGGGATGTCTCCCCTCGATGATGACAATCTCATCTCCATCTGTGACCCGGGGTCTGTTGTACCCATACTTATCCGCCACCTCTGCCAAGGAAAGCAGAGCATCTAGATTGGCCAGGGCAGTAGCGGTTGATTGAATCCTGCGCCTCTGCCCTGCCACCCTCTCCCTGAGATGACAAAACAGCTCATACTCCAGTGTTTTGATCCTCTCCTCTGCCCCCAAGACCTTGCTTTCATACTCCTTTAACTGTGGGGTGATAAACCTCTCGGCACTGGTCAAGGTCTGTTTGCGTATGTAATCATCCGGAACCAGATCTAGATTAGCCTTGGTGACCTCTATGTAGTAACCGAAGACCTGATTGTACCTTACCTTTAGAGAGGAGATACCCGTGCGCTGGCGCTCCTGGACCTCCAATTGGGCGATCCAGCCTTTGCCATCTCTGCTTATCCCTCTTAGTTCGTCGAGCTCTTTGTTGTATCCGTCCTTGATGATCCCCCCCTCGGTGAGGGTAAAGGGTGGATCCTCGACAATGGCTTCCTCTATCCATTCAACCACCTCTTCCATCTCATCTAATTCTTCCCTGATATCTTTTAATAGTGAGGAGGTAAGCTCCGCTAGCTCCCCCTTTATGCTCGGTATCACCTTCAAAGTGGCTTTTAAGGCCACCAAATCCCGGGGGTTGGCTCTGCCCATCGTCACCCTGGCGTTGAGCCTCTCAAGGTCATAGACCTCTTCCATGAGCTCTCTGAGCTCGGCCCGCACCAAGGGGGTCTCCTTGAGTTGGGCAACGGCCTCCAACCTTCTGTTGATCTGCTGAACATCTTTTAGGGGGTAAGAAAGCCACTCCCTCAGCTTTCTGCCTCCCATGGCGGTTAACGTCTCATCCAAGACCTCCAGCAAAGTCCCCCTTCTCCCCCTGCCCCCGAGGGAGCTGAACAACTCAAGGTTCCTCTGGGTCGTCTCGTCCAATATCATGTAATCCTCAACCCTATACAGGGAGAAGGGTTTGATATGTCCTACATCGACTTTTTGGGTTTCATGTACATAATGTAGGGCGGCTGTGGCGGCGTGGAGGGATTCATCCATAACCCCGGAGGAGATCAGCCCCCCTATAAACTCATCCCTCGAACCAACTTCTGTACCGGATTGAAAGAGGGAATCAGGCAGATAGTTAATCAACATCAGAGGAAATTGCCTCTTTAGATCTTCCACTATCCCCTCATCCTTCAGGCTTTCAGGGACAACGACCTCCCTTGGCCTGTTCTTTTCTACTTCACTTAGCAAGAGCCCTCCACTCTTTACCTGACAACCTCTGAACTCGCCCGTGGAGAGGTCCAAAAAAGCAAGTCCGTAACCCCTTTCTCCCCGACAAAGGCCCATCAAGAAGTTATTCTCTTTCTCCTTGAGGCTCTCTTGCTCCACCACCATCCCCGGGGTGATCACCTGGGTGACCTTTCTCTCCACCAACCCCTTCGCACCCTTGACATCGCCCACCTGTTCACATATGGCCACCTTGTAGCCCTTCTCGATCAATTTGGCGATATATGGGGCAGCAGCATGACAAGGGACCCCGCACAACGGTATTTTCTCTTTGTCTCCCTTCTGCCTCGAGGTGAGGGCTATCTCTAATATCTTGGAGGCAATCTTTGCATCTTCGAAGAACATCTCATAAAAATCCCCCATCCGGAAAAAGAGGATACAATCTTGATATTACCCCTTTATC
>QMLM01000110.1 GCA_003646745.1 Deltaproteobacteria bacterium
GAGCTTACCTCATGGAAGGGGATGATGAAGGGCACATTCGATGGGCAGATTGCCTTAATGGGAAAGGGCGCTTCTGTGGCATCCCTCAAAAGGGATCTTGCGGGCAACGGCATGGTTCGAATAAGAGAGGGGGAATTGTCTTGGGTAAATCTCATGGGTCAAATAGTCCACATCATGGGAGCAAAGGGGTGGGGAAAAAAGAAGACCACTTTTGAGGAGCTATCCACTTCCTTTACCGTCCAGAAGGGGAAGATATTCTTCCCGGATCTCCTCCTCCTTCACAAGGATATAGAGCTCAGGATGTGGGGGGACATCGGCCTAGACCTGGGTCTTCGAATGGAAGGTGAGGCCCACCTGCCACCTTCGGCTACAAGAGGACTCTACGCAAAGGGATGGAACTACCTTAAAGATGAACAGGGACGGCTCACCATACCTTTCACCCTGAGGGGAAACATAAAGGACCCCCAGGTGAAGATCAGCACAAGGCTTATAGAACGAGGGATTGAGGGAGTCTTGGAAGAACTTTTACGAAAAAAACTCCGCTGAAAAGGGGTTGTCTTTTTAGCCCATCTGTTTTATCCTCGGCCTAACTTTCGATAAAGAGCAGATGCAAGGAGGGTTTAGATGAAGTTTTTTATCGACACAGCCAACTTAGGGGAGATTAGAGAAGCTCTTGAGATGGGGGTGGTGGACGGAGTCACCACCAATCCCACCTTGATCTCTAAGGAGGGAATGGAATTTCGTGCCCTGGTCACTGAGATCTGTCGCTTGGTGGACGGGCCTGTCAGCCTGGAGGCCACCAGCCTCGAGGCCGAAGGGATGATAAAGGAGGCCAGAGAACTTGCCAAGATCGGGGACAACGTGGTGATAAAAATCCCTATGACCGAAGAAGGTCTTAAGGCCGTCAAAAGGCTCAGCGCAGAGGAGATCAGCACCAATATGACGCTGGTCTTCTCCCCCTCTCAGGCATTGTTAGCCGCTAAGGTGGGGGCAAGTTATATAAGCCCTTTTGTGGGGAGGCTTGATGATATCTCCACAGGGGGAATGGAATTGGTGGAACAGATCGTCACCATTCTTGAGAATTACGATTTTCCCACTCAGGTTATCGTGGCAAGTATAAGACATCCCCTCCATGTAGTGGAAGCCGCCTTGATGGGGGCGGATATCGCCACTATACCCTTCAAGGTCTTAAAGCAATTAGTCAAACACCCCCTCACGGATATCGGGGTCCAACGCTTCCTCGAGGATTGGGCCAAGGTGCCGAAAAAATAAAAAGAGGGTTGGGGAACCATCCCCAACCCATCATTATCCGACCTCTACCTCGATCTGCTTGGGCTTAGTCTCCTCTTTTTTGGGAAGGATTAACCTGAGTATCCCATCTTTGTAGGTAGCTTTAACTTTACCTTGATCCACAGTATTGGGAAGGCTGAAAGAGCGGCTGAATTTCCCATAAGGGCGTTCTAACCTATGATAATCCTCCCGTCTGGTTCCCTCCTCCAGCTTCCTCTCCCCCTTAATGGTAAGGATGTTCCCTTCCATTTTGATATCTATGTCCTTTTGATCTACTTCGGGTACCTCCATCTTTAGGATAACCTCATCACCCCTCTCCAATATATCTACGGGAGGTGACCAAACCCCTATCTCTTCTTCTTGGGGACCTCTGGAGAAGGTCTCCTCAAAGAGCCTATTCATCTTTTCCTGTAAGGCCATTAAATCCTTTAAAGGTTCCCATCTCGTCACTGCCATATTCGGCTCCACCTCCTTCCTTTAATTCAATCTTCTACAGGAAACATAATCATCACGCCTCACTTTTCAAGAAAAAAGGGAGGTGGACTAAAATCCACCTCCCTTCCCAAAGACATAACATATTCAGCTGCTCTTCCTACAGATCGGGCAAAGTTCATAAAAGTCCTTGGACAAATTGGCCTTGTCTATAATCCAGTTTAGCTGAAAGATGGGGGCAAAGGGCCTCCCACAGGACTTACATTTCTGCATCTTCAATGTTCTGTTCCATCGGACGATGGTCCGTTCGTCTCCCTTCTCCTCCATCTTAATACAGTCTGTAGGACATATATACACACAAGCCCCACAGGCAATGCAGGCCTCAGGGTTGGGAACTACCTCTCTTCTGTCCCCTTTGCGGGTAATGGTTAATGCGTTGGCCCCCACTATTTCCCTACACACCCTCTCACATAGACCACAGAGGATGCAATCATCGTCTCTTTTCTCCAGAGTTGTCTCTTTTACCCCTGCTGCCTGAGCCATGCTACGGATCACCTCAGAACGAGAGGCCCTTGCAAGGAGCACCTCCCAAGCCCTTTTACGCACCTGGCGAATTTTCTCAGTGTCGGTGGCCACTTTTATCCCTTCCTCAACAGGATATTTGCAGGACATGGCCACCCTTGTACGCCCTTCTTTGGTCACCTCCACTACGCACAGTCCACACATCCCGCCAGGGGAAAGGGCTTCATGATAGCACAGATGTGGAATCTCAAAACCGTACTCAAGGGCTACAGGGAGCAACATCATCCCCTTTTCGGCCTCCACCTCCGTATCATTGATCTTAAACCTGACGACCTCCTTATCTGCCATCATCTCACCCCTGCAACATCGGAGAGAAACGCCCCCTCCGATAGTGATCTTGCCTCATCGGAAACAAGGCCTATTTTTATCCTTCCCTAGTCATCATTACCTTCTTCTTTAATTTTTCGTATTCCTCTCGAACCCTCCTCTGAATCTTATTGACCATCTCTTCGGTAAGGTGCCTGAACCTACCTTGGATCCTAAAGTATTCCTGCACCGGCCTCAGCTCCGGCAGATCGATGCTCAATTTGTATCTCCCCCTCTCTACCTCGTAGAGGGGGAAAACCCCTGTCTCCACAGCTAGACGCCCTGCATGAATAGAGAGCTCCGGAGGCAGACGCCACCCGGTGGGGCAAACCGAGAGAATATGGATATAGGCAGGGCCTTCTATCTCGGCCGCCTTCCTCACCTTCTCCATCAGATCAAAGGGGTAACTGGGGCAGGCTGTAGCCACATACGGGATATCATGGGCGGCAGCGATCTCAGGCATGTTCTTCTTCCAAGTCGTCTGTCCAGGGACTACCTTCCCCGCGGGAGATGTAGTGGTAGAGGCACCAAAGGGCGTGGAGGAAGAGCGTTGAATCCCCGTATTCATATATGCCTCATTGTCAAAACATACATAGACCATGTTGTGGCCCCTTTCCAAAGCTCCTGAAAGTGCCTGGAGCCCGATATCACTGGTTCCTCCATCCCCCGCTATACCTACGACATTTATCTTCTTTAGGGGAATCCTCCCCTTTCTCATTATGGCCTTTAATCCCGATTCTATTCCCGAGGCCACGGCCGCCGTATTTTCAAAGGCAACGTGGATCCCGGGCACCATCCAAGAGGTGAGAGGGAAAGGAGAGGAAAAGATCTCGATACACCCTGTGGCACAGGCAATGACTGTATTTGTCCGCGAGGCCTTGCTCATAAGTCGTACCGCTAATGCCTCAGCGCATCCCTGACAGGCCCTGTGGCCTGGGACAAAATACTCCTTTTGTGACACAAGCCTTGCCGCATAAATCCCCAACCTATCTAAATACTTGTCCATTATTCCCTCACTCCGTATATCTCATACCACTGTCCAGGTGTTGCCTTTGCCCGCTGGGCCATCTGCACAAAGTCCTCAGGGGATACATCCCGCCCCCCTAACCCGATGATGAAATTCACCACCCTTGGGTGATCCTCTTGCGGGTAGAGGGCAGAGCGAATCTCCCCAGCCAAGGGTCCGCCTGGCCCCCCATAAGAAACAGCCCTATCCATTACCACCACAAGCTCCGCCCCCCTGACGGCCTTGCGGAACTCTTCAAAGGGGAAGGGGCGCCACAACCTTATCTTCACCAGGCCCACGGGTTCACCCTTCTCTCTCATCATATCGATGGCAATTGAGGCCGTCTCCCCCAGACTTCCCTGGGTGATGAGAATGGTCTGAGCCTCCTCCGTCCGATAGGTCTCAATGGGGTGGTAGTATCTCCCGGTCAGATCACCAAACTCCTGCCACGCCTTAATGATATACGGCATAGTTTTACAGAAGGCCTCATTCTGAGCCTTCTTGGCCTCGGTGAACAGCACTGGAGGACCGAAGCATCCTATGCTCACCGGGGAGTCTGGGTGAAGGCGGTAAAGGGGCTGATAGGGTGGCAAATAGCGGTCCACCACTTCTTGTTCTAGGAGCTCTACGGGCTCAATGACATGGGTGAGAATGAAACCGTCTATGTTGATCATAAAGGGGTTTAGAACATTTCTATCCTCAGCTACCCGAAAACCGATGAAGACATGGTCATAGACCTCTTGGCCGTTCTCCGCAAATACCTGGATCCAACCGCAATCCCTGATAGACATCACATCGGAGTGATCGTTCCATATGCTCAACGGGCTGTTGAGGGATCGATTGGCCAAGATCATCAAAATGGGTAGCCGCAAACTGGCAGCTGCATAGACGATCTCGCTCATCAATGCCAAACCCTGAGAGCTCGTGCAGGTAAATGCCCGCGCCCCAGCAGCTGAACTACCTACACATACACTCATGGCTGAGTGTTCGGACTCCACGGGGACGAACTCGGCATCGAGCTCCCCATTGTTCACCAATTCAGAGAGGTGTTCCACAATATGAGTCTGGGGGGTTATGGGATAGGCAGCGATAACATCTGCATTGGCCTGTTTCACCGCCTCTGCGGCTGCAATGGAAACCTCCATTCCCACCCTAGTCGCCATCTTTTTCTTCCTCCTCTACCATCGTTATGGCCCCTGTAGGGCACTCTTGGACACATATACCGCAGCCCTTGCAATAATAGAGGTCATGCTCAATATATCCATCCTCCAATATCTTGATGGCCATATCAGGACAATAGATATAACATGTACCACACCTGATACATCGTTCCCTATTATACAACGGCCGCTGCGACCTCCAGTCTCCTGTACGATAAACACTGGCGTTGCCAGGTTCATCGACCACGAAACCTACATTGAGATCCTTCCAAGTAATTTCGTTCTCTGGCTTGGCCACCTTTGCCTCCCCCTTTATTCTAATATCTTGGTCTCATCATAGGCCCTCTCAAAGGCCTTGATGTTGCGCTCCGCCAATCTACCAAATCTCTCCCGCAATGGTTCTATTATCGAGGTTCTGTCAACCAAACCTGCTGCCCTGATCAATGCACCCAACATTGTGGTATTGGTGATAGGTACACCCAACTCCTCCCTTGCGATCTTGGTGGCATCCACCGTGGCCAACCTGTTCTTTATTCCCAACTCCTTCTTTATCTTTTCAGGGCTAAAGCGGGTATTAGCCACTAGGATCCCATCCGGCTTCAGGCCGTTGCCTACATCAACTAGGCGCAAGATACTAGGGTCCAGCACCAATACAATATCCGGTTGGTATATAACGGCCCTCACCTTAATCTTCTCATCGCTTATGCGACAAAAGGCCACCACCGGTGCCCCCCTTCTCTCCGGGCCAAAACTTGGAAAGGCCAGGGCGTATTTCCCCTCCTTGATAGCAGCCAAGGCCAGCAGTTCCGCCGAGGTAACTGCCCCCTGTCCCCCTCTACCGTGAAACCTTATCTCAATCATTCCCTCTCCACCCTTTCTCAACGATTAAATGGGCGATTTTTGTTTTAAAAGAAAGAGTATATTTTTATAACACGACATGCAAATCATGTCAACCCATATTTCCTCTTTTCCCGGGAATAGGTATAGAGATACTTACC
>QMLM01000111.1 GCA_003646745.1 Deltaproteobacteria bacterium
TCTCAAACAAAAAGGCCACGAACACCCCCTGCTTCTGCAGGCTCTAAGGCCTTCGTGGCCTTTATTTTTATTGAAAAACTGCTCCTAAAATCTAGTTATAGGTCCTTCTTGGACCCCTGGTTTTCATTTTGCTTATACAACACCACCTCCTTTTTGTCAACCCCCTTCTTAGCATGCCAGGTTTATCAAATGGGCTCAGGACGTTGACAAAGGACGGGGGGCGTGATATCTAAAGGTCATGGAGCGGATAGGAATTATCGCCAAAAGAAACAAACCTGAGGCCATTAAGGTAGTCAAAGACCTGATCGAATGGTCAAAAGACAAGCAGGTAGAGTGCTTCATCGATCCTGAGATGGCGGAATTCATCCGCCACCCCTCGCTGGACAAGGAACAGATGCCCCTATCCGTGGACATGGTGGTGGTCTTGGGAGGGGATGGAACCCTGCTGGCTGCAGCCCGCACGATCCAGAAGAGGCGAGTCCCCATCCTCGGGGTAAACCTCGGGGGATTGGGGTTTTTAACCGCGATCACCTTGGACGAACTCTACCCCATGTTGGAGAACATTCTGCGGGGTGATTATAAAAGCGATGAACGTATGCTCCTAAAGGCCCGCATCTGGCGCAAAGAGAAGGTGATTGATGAGTTCACCGTCCTTAACGATGTAGTCATCAATAAGGGGGCCTTGGCCCGAATCATAGAATTGGAGACCAGTGTAGATCACGAATATCTTTCCACCTTCCGAGCCGATGGCCTGATCATCTCCACCCCCACCGGTTCTACCGGGTATTCGCTCTCGGCCGGAGGCCCCATCGTCTATCCCTCTCTGCAATCCATCATCATCACCCCCATTTGCCCCCACACCCTTACCAATAGACCCATTATCGTCCCCCAGGAGGCCACTATCAGGGTAACCCTTTGTTCAAAAGAGGAGGAGGTATTCCTCACCCTAGATGGACAGGTGGGATTCAAAATGGAGGTAAACGACAGGGTGGAGGTAAAGAAGGGGGAGGGATTCATAACCCTTATCAAGTCCCCCTCCAAGGGCTACTTTGAGGTGCTGCGGACCAAGCTGATGTGGGGAGGGGATATCGTATCCAATCGGTAAGGGAGGTGATGGGGAGGTGCTGGTGGAGCTGCACATCAAAAATCTCGCCATCATCGACCAGTTGCGCATCGAGTTCGGAGAGGGTTTAAACGTTCTCACCGGGGAGACCGGGGCGGGCAAATCCATCATCATAAACGCCCTCAACCTCATCCTAGGGGATAGGATCACGGATGAGATCATCAGATCTCATGAGAAAGAGTGCATGGTAGAGGCCCTCTTTGATATCTCCGCTAATCCTAGAGTCCGTCAATGGTTGCAGGATAAAGGCATAGAGGCAACAGACAACCTCGTGATGAAGAGGGTACTTTCCCGAAAGGACAAAACCAAGATCTACATCAATGGCCAACTCGCCACCCTTCAGATGGCCTCCAACCTCGGGGAGGAGCTCCTGAACATCTACGGGCAACATCAGCACCAGCTCCTCAGAAGGGTAGAACGTCACCTAGACATCCTGGATGAGTTTGGTGGACTTCTGCCGTTACGGGCAGAGTACCAGAGTGTATATAGGGAAATTAAGCAGATGGATCAACGCCTCCGAGAGCTGAGGGCAGAGCAGGAAAGGGGAGAAAAAGAGAGAGAACTCTGGGCCTTTCAGCTCAAGGAGATCGAAGCCGCCAATCTAAGGCCCGGCGAAGAAGAGGAGTTGAAGAGGGAGCACCACCTGTTGAAAAACGCCCAAAAGCTGATGCAGATGGCCGAGTCATGTGAACGTATACTGTACTCGGATGAAGAATCAGTTGTGGAAAAATTGGGCAAGATAGAAAGGGACCTGGAGGCCATCTCCCAACTAGACCCTACGCTGTCTCCCCTCAAAGAGGTTATCTCCTCGGCCCTGCTGCAACTGGAGGAAGCCTCGGGGGAACTCAAAACCTATCTGGGAAAAATCGAACTAGACCCTTACCGATTAGAAGAGGTAGAGTTAAGGCTAGAAGAGATCCAGCGCCTGAAGCACAAGTACAAGGCCTCCTCGGTACAAGAGATCCTCAACTATAAGGAACAAATCAAGCGAGGCCTGCAGGGGGTTGACAATCTAGGGGCAGAGATATCTCAACTGGAAAAAAACAGAAAACAGAGCGAAGAGAAAATCCAAAAACTTGCTCAAAGGCTCTCTGAGGGGCGCAGGGAGGCGGCGCACCTGTTAAAGAAAGAGATTGAGGCTGAACTGGCCACCTTGGGGATGGATAGGACGACCTTCGGGACGCAGATGATGGAGGTATCTCCGGGGGTTGACTCCCTGACCATAAAAGGGGCGCTTATGGGACCTAGGGGAGGAGAAGAGGTAGAGTTTCTCATCTCTCCCAACATCGGGGAGGAACCCAGGCCCCTGTCCAAGATCGCCTCTGGGGGAGAACTCTCTCGCATCATGTTGGCCATAAAAAAGATCCTGACCAAGGGGGGAGAAGATCAAACCCTGGTATTCGACGAGGTGGATGCAGGAATAGGGGGGGAGACTGCGGAGGTAGTGGGCAGAAAGTTGCGAGATCTAGCTCGCTATCACCAGGTCCTCTGCGTGACCCATCTACCACAGATCGCCTCTTTCGGCCAGGCCCATTACCGGGTAGCAAAAAAAGAGGTGGAGGGCAGAACGATCACCTCTGTGCAGAGGCTCCAGGGTGAGATGGTGGTGGAGGAGATCGCCAGGATGCTGGGCGGAAAGAGAATCACTGCTGCTACCCGGGCACATGCCCAGGAGATGTTGCAAAAGGCGCAAAATGGAAAAGTTGATCCGCAAGGCCAAAATCGTTGATGCCCAAGGGATCCAAAGGTTGATAAATCACTATGCCAAAGAGGGAAAACTCCTTCCCCGCTCCCTGAGTGAGATTTACGATAATTTACGCGACTTCTTCATCTATGAGGGGGAAAACCATCAAGTAGGGGGGGTATGTGCACTACATATCTGCTGGGAGGATCTGGCGGAAATCCGCTCCCTCGCCGTGGCCCAAGGGGAAAGGGATAGGGGGGTAGGAAGAAAACTGGTCGAGGCCTGCTTGCAGGAGGCGAGGCAACTGGGAATCTCGCGGGTATTCCTCCTTACCTATATCCCCCACTATTTCTCACGGGTCGGTTTCCGGGTGGTGGATAAATCCACTCTCCCTCATAAGATCTGGGGTGACTGCCTCCGGTGCGTCAAATTCCCCAACTGCGACGAAACCGCAATGATCATCGACCTTTAGGCGGGCAGCCCCAACTCCCATGCCTTAAGCACCCTCCTAATCACCCCCCCGTCCTCTGATCTGGGGATCTCGGGACGAAATTCTATCTCCTTGGGGACGATGCGGGGCGAAAAGTACTTCCTCATAAATTCCCTTATCTCCTCCTTTAGTCCTTCGGAGGGGGTAAAATCCGGCTTTAGGGAGATAAAGGCCTTGATTACACTCCCCCTTAAGGGGTCCGGTTTACCAATGACCCCTGCATCAGCTACAGCCGGGTGCCTCCGCAGGGCCTCCTCCACCTCCGTGGGTCCCACCATCACCCCCGCCACCTTGATCAGGTCATCCTCCCTTCCTTGGAAGTAGAAATAACCATCATCATCCATGTAAGCTATATCCCCGGAAATGTACCAAGGCTCGATAGAGAAGTATTCCCGATATCGCTCCTCATCCCGCCAGATCCCTCTCATCATGGCCGGCCATCCCCTTTTTATGGCCAACCCCCCTAAAGTAAGGGGAGGAAGCTCTCTGCCCTGATCATCAACCACGGCCGCCACAATACCGGGGAAAGGTCTCCCGATGGAACCTGGCTTAATCGGCATGCTGGGATAATTGGCGATCATGATCATCCCCGTCTCCGTCATCCACCAGGTGTCGTGGATGGGAACCCCAAAGATCCTTCTGCCCCAATAGACTACTTCCGAGGCCAACGGTTCCCCTACACTGAGGATATGGCGCAGGCTGCGCAGATTATACTTCTTCATAACCTCCTCCTGGGCCATAAGCCTTCGGAAGACAGTGGGGGCGGTATACCAAACTGTGACCCGATGGGTCTCGATGGATCGGCACCAACCCTCCAGATCGAACCTCCCTCCTCGGACTAAGTTATTCACACCACAAAGCCAAGGAGCAAGGGCTCCATATACCGTGCCCGTAATCCAACCAGGCTCCGCAGTGGTCCACAGGACATCACCATCCTTGAGATCCAATACCCATCGCGCCGTTATTAAGTATCCAACCATGTCCCTGTGGACATGGAGGACACCCTTGGGCTTACCAGTGGAACCAGAGGTATAGATCAAATAGAGGGGATCCTCCAGATCCACCCACTCTATATCAAACTCATAAGAGGCACGGGCCATCTCCTCCTCCCAACTCACCTCACCAGGCCTGAGGATGATGTTGCCCGCCCCCACCAGGATGATGTGTCGAAGCTCAGGTAGTTCGCTAAATGGCACACGAGCGGCCATCTTGGGTGTAGTCACCAACACCTTGGCCCCACTGTCAGACAATCTTTCCCTGACCGCCACCTCCATCAAGGCCTCAAATAGGGGTCCGAAGATGGCCCCAACCTTGGCGCAGCCGACCATGGCAATATAATATTCAGGACAGCGTGGCAGAAAGATAAATACCCTATCCCCCTTCTCCACCCCCAGTCTTTTGAGGACATTGGCAAACTTGTTGGAGAGATCTCTCATCTGATGGTAGGTTATCCTCTCTCTCCTGCCTTCGTCTTCATAGATCAAACAAAACCTATTAGCGCGATCTGGGTCCTGGGCATGTCGATCTATGGCCTCATAGGCGATATTTACCTTGCCGGTACGGGACCAACTGAACTGCTGCTCCACTTCCTTCCAATTAAAGGATTGACAGGTCGCGTTGTAATCCCGCAGATTGGCCTTTGGATCAACAGGGGGAAGGATATTTTCCACCATCATCATCAATCTCCTAAAGTCTCAAGAAGATTCTGGGCTTAAACAGGGCCGTGCATGGGATCGAAGTACCCCTGCTGCCCCTGCGCATTTCCCCCCTCACCGGCCTCGTAGATGGGATATACCTCGTATTTGGACAGACGTGCCAGTTCCGCCATCAACTTCTCCACCTCTTTAGCCTCCTGCGCCTCGATGACGGTAAAGGTGAGATTCCCGCCCAACGTGATGTAGCGATGCAGAATCCGCACCCCCAAAGGTGGGCGGCTGAATACCTCCCCCGCCTTTTCCTTTATCTCCTTCCAACGTCGCATCTCATGTTCCCCAACGATCAATAAAAGCATCTCATAACCCTCCCGCTCTAAAGATCCCAATAATGGCTTTGTACCTCCTTAACACGCCTGATGGCCTCGGCTACCCCCGCGTATTGCGCCTCCTCCACCTGTTTCATCTCCACCTTGTTGATCATCGAAGTGCCCATCAGTTCCCACAGCACCATCTCCACCGAGTCACGCAGGGCCTGGGGATTATATCCTCCCTCTAGAACCAACACCAGCCTCCCCTCACAAAGCTCGGCGGCCACTTCCATCAGGAGAGCAGCCATCCTGGCAAAACCTTCCTTGGTGACGTTCATCGACCCCATGGGATCGCTGTGGTGGGGGTCGAAGCCGGCAGCTACAATAATCATCTCCGGCCTGTATTGCTGGGCGATGGGGAATAGCAGATGGCGAAAAATGTTGCCGTAGTCCGCATCAGAGCAACCGGCCTCCAGA
>QMLM01000112.1 GCA_003646745.1 Deltaproteobacteria bacterium
AGTCTACCCTCCAAAGGAGCACCGAAGAGGGGCTTGTCCATAGGCCTTTTATCCAAGACAAGAAGGAGTTCGTCGAACTCAATGGCTTTTTTCGCCTCCCTGACCAGGGTGCAATGGGCAGAGGTAGGAGGATTGAAGGAAGCGGGCAGAACTCCCAACCACCCCCCCCTCCCTATTCCCTCATGCGACCTCTTCACTATCCTGATAAGGGGAGGGCCTTCCACAGGCAGGGAATTTAATTCTTCGCGCAGATACTTCAGAGTGCGAGGATCGCAGGGGTCTTTGGGGATAGGCGCTGAACTCTGTCAAATTTACGTTCTTAAAACCGCCCCTTACCACATCATCAGTCCTATGTCAACGAGTCGTTGCCTCCTTTTATCCCTTTTGCCGTTGATGGATCCTCGCCAACATGGTAGATTAAATAACCACTTTGTGCATTAATTGAAGGTCCTGTATCGCTTGAGCGAAGGAAAGGAGTATCCGATGATGAAGGGTTCGGAGAGACTCTTCCAAGAGGCGAAAAGATATATCCCCGGAGGCGTTAACAGTCCGGTGCGGGCCTTTCGGGCGGTGGGGGGGACTCCTCTCTTCATCCAGCGTGCCCAGGGGGCTAAGATTTGGGATATAGACGGAAATGAATACATCGATTACGTGGCCTCCTGGGGCCCCATGATCCTGGGGCATGCCCATCCCCGGGTGGTGGAGGCCTTGCAGCGTGCTGCTGAGGGGGGGACCAGTTTTGGAGCACCGACGGCCCTGGAAGTAGAGCTCGCCTCCCTTATCGTGGAGGCAGTCCCCTCGGTGGAGTTGGTGCGGATGGTCAACTCGGGGACCGAGGCGGTAATGAGCGCCATTCGTTTGGCCCGTGGCTACACCAGAAGAGACAAGGTCATCAAGTTCGAGGGTTGCTACCACGGTCATTCCGATGGCCTGCTGGTGCGGGCGGGCTCCGGTGCCACCACCTTCGGTGTTCCGGATAGCCCTGGTGTACCGGAGGATTACACACGAAATACCCTCCTTGCCCCCTTCAATGACCTAGAAGCAGTCAAGGGGCTGGTGCACGCCAACCCCGGCCAGATCGCCTGCATCGTCCTGGAGCCCATTGCCGGGAACATGGGGGTTATTCCCCCGCAGGAGGGATTTCTCGAGGGGTTGAGAAAGCTGTGTGACGAGGAGGGAATTGTATTAATCTTTGATGAGGTGATCACCGGCTTCCGGGTGGGGTTCTCAGGCGCCCAGGGGCTCTATGGGGTGATGCCTGATCTCACCTGCCTCGGGAAGATCATCGGCGGGGGTCTGCCGGTGGGGGCCTTCGGTGGCAAAAGGGAAATCATGCAGGAGTTAGCACCTGTGGGAGGGGTCTATCAGGCCGGGACCCTTTCCGGAAATCCCCTAGCGATGAGTGCAGGAATTGAAACCTTGAAGGTCCTTAGGCAGGAGGGGACTTATCGACATCTGGAGGAAAAAACCTACTATCTCTGCACTGAGGCCGAAAAGATCGCCCGCAAGGTCGGGGTACCGACCTATTTCACCAGAGTAGGCTCCATGTTCTGCACCTTCTTTACCGCGGGACCGGTGGTGGATTATATCTCGGCCAAAAGGAGCGATACCGAGGCCTTTCGGCGCTACTTCTGGGCCCTTTTAGAGGGAGGGGTCTATATCGCTCCCTCCCAATTTGAGGCAGGTTTTCTCTCTTTGGCCCACACCGATGAGGATATCGAGAGGACCATCTCTGCTCTCCATCATGCCTTTCAAGCTGCTTGCTAGGGAGGGATCTTGTATACCGTAATATCCACAAGGAGATTGTCCTATGGACCTTAAAAGGCTAAAGGACAGGTATGCAATAGTAGGGGTAGGTTATACCCCTCAAGGGAAGGTCGCCGAGCGAACAGCATTGAGTTTTTACATCGAGGCCTGTGCCAATGCCATAAAGGACGCCGGATTAAAAAAGGAGGACATCGATGGACTCATCTGCTACAGACACTTTGAACCCCTCGGAGATGATGTGGAGGTCACCCCTTACCTCGTTGCCCAACTGCTCGGGATAAGACCAAAGGTCCTTGCCCAGGAGGCGAACTGCGCTAGAAACCAGATGCTGCATGCAATAGGTCTTATAGAGATGGGGTTTTGCAACTACGTACTTATCGCCTATGGCGACAATGCCTACTCCGGTAGGAGAACCTTCATGAAGGAGGCAACCCATGGCGAACCTGTGGCTGACAATGCAGCTTTTGGTGAATTTGGTCTAATTGCCAACTATGCCATGGCCGCCCGCAGGGCAATGCATCTGTTCGGAACGGGGCCGCAGACTTGGAAGGAAATTGCCGTAAGCCAGAGAAAGTGGGCTAACCTAAATCCGAAGGCCATGATGCATGATCGACCCCTCAGCTACGAAGAATATATGGCTGCAAGCTGGGTAGTTGAACCGTTCAGGATCTATGACACATGTCTTATAAGCGATGGAGGCAGGGCGTATATCGTTACTTCAACCGAGAGGGCAAAGGATCTGAGAAACCCTCCAGTAGTTATTATGGGTATTGGGCAGTCCAATCCATCCGTCGATGTACATCAGTCTGACTTTATGGCAGGCCCTACGGGAGCGAAAATAG
The DNA here is from genome assembly GCA_003646745.1 of Deltaproteobacteria bacterium. Classification (GTDB taxonomy): domain Bacteria; phylum Desulfobacterota; class B13-G15; order B13-G15; family RBG-16-54-18; genus B11-G15. The sequence continues at coordinate 2,610 of QMLM01000112.1, forward strand.
CGGGTGAGATCGCCTTTGAGATGGCAGGGATCACCGTAGATGAAATAGATGCCTGCGAGATATACGACTGTTTCACATATACGGTGGAGATCACTCTACAAGACTACGGCTTTTTCGGCCCGGGAGAGGGGAAAGACTGGTTCAAGGACGGAAGGACCGCCCCGGGAGGAGAGATACCTGTGAATACATCCGGGGGGCTCCTATCCGAGGCCTATTTTATGGGCCTTACCCCCTTAACAGAGGGGGTGATGCAATTGATGGGACGTTGCGGGCAAAGACAGCTTGGACACACAACAGAGACGAAAGAACCCCAGATAATCCTTTGTAGCGATAACGGGGGCGTGTTTCAAAGCCATTGCGCAATTATATTAAGGAGACTCTAATATGGGATATAAAAAGCCTCTGCCCAAACCCAACGCAGACACAAGACCCTTCTGGGAGGGGTGTAAAGCGCACCAGCTCAGATTCCAGAAATGCAGCCAGTGCGGGCACCTGAGGTGGCCCCCCTCAGTCATATGTCCTATCTGCCATTCATCCCAAACGCAGTGGGTGGTCGCAAGCGGGAAGGGCCGTGTGTATAGCTTTGCGCTCTACCGCGTCGCGTTTCTACGGACGTTTGAAGGTGATGTCCCATATGTGACGACTGTTGTGGAGCTGGCCGAAGGACCACGCATCCTCACCAACATAGTCGGCTGCAGCCCCTCAGAGGTGCGGTGTGACATGCCGGTAGAGGTAGTGTGGGACGATGTAACCGATGAATTCAGCCTGCCGAAGTTCAGACCGACCTCAGGCACGTAATTTGAGAAAGGGGATGCGGTGGAGTCAGGATTTGTACAGTTGGGGAAAGCTTCATCAAGCTAATCTCAGTTGTTCTCCATCATCCCGACCTCTTTATTGAAGCATTCATAGCAGATGGTCTTGCCCCTGGTCCGAGCTGTATTGCTTCTCAACACCATGTCTCCACATATTTCGCACCGAAGCAAACCCGTTACTACCTCCCTCTTTACAGGGTTCATCTTCACTTCCCTGTACGTGAAGATGTCTTCGTTCGTCGCTGAAAGGAGCTGTTTGACCCTTTCATCGATCATCCTCTGGTAAAGGGCAGACTCCTTTGGGTTTGAAGGGTAGCGATTCATTTTCTCCTCCAGGGCGTTGTACTCTTCACTGCTTAGAAAATCATGATTCCTAAAAGATATCTCGACGCCTTCGCCGGTGGTCTCGAAGATAAACAGGTATCTGTGTTTTCCCCAGTCTATAATTTGAAGTGCCCTGTTCCCTATGGTGCAACCTGTCAAAGTCTGTATAGCGTCTATAGCACTTGTTGAGTTATACGCTACAACGACAATGCCCTCCTTCTCCATCCTCTCTCTCCCGAGTATCTTCTCTGCCAGTTCACACGCCCTGTATCCTATGACCAGATCCGGGCATAGATGGCCATGGAAATCAGAAGCTCTTTTCAAATTGATGGGTACAATGAAAAACATAGGCTAAACCTCCTTGTTACTTTACGTTATTTTATCTCCGCTCATGAGCCCTATTTTAATGACCCTTTTAACATAATAATCCCTTAGAGAACCATATCATCTCCTTCATCCTTCAATATGCATATTTTGGATGCTTAATTCCCCCTCCTTCCCAAGAGTTCACTGAAGACATATTTACACTCCGCAGCTTACTCAGGTAAGTATAAGGTTGTCTTTTTGTCAGGCCTCGCCCTTCAGAATTTCAATGTTACACCTCCCATGACTGCAAATCTGGGGGCTTCGCTATCTAAATATTCTTCGTAGTGCTCATCAAAGAGGTTCATGAAATCCAGGGATAATTCTATGTGTTTGAAGATCTCCCTCGAAAGCTTAACGTCGACCACGAAGTGGTCATCTAACTTCCCTGCGTATGTGTTCTCAGCGTCAGTATACATATCACCGATATACCTTCCCACAATCTCTGCCCGGCATATCTTTGGATGGGAGAAGGAGATCCCCACGTTGCATTTAATACGGGGGGTGTATTCCAGATCATTTCCCTCCAGGGTCGGATTTGGGTCAAATTCCTTGATCTTTGAGCGGTTCCAGGTGATGTTGAAGAAGGTAGACAACCAAGAAAAGATGCGGTAATTTACCTCCATCTCTGTTCCATAGATCTCCACCTTTCCTACATTCTTCCGCTGGTAGAGGTCACGACCAGTACCAGGATCGATCCCGATCCTTATAGAGTAGAAGAAATCCTCGGCGTCTGTGTAGTAGCCTGAAAGTCTTGCCACCAAATCCTTAGTGAAGTAATGCTCGATACCTGCCTCATAGGTGATAAGCCTTTCCGGATCAAGTTCTGGGTTGGCTGCATATATCCTTCCTCGAAAGATGCCGCTGCGGTAAAGGTCGTCAAGGATAGGCGCTCTGAAGGCCTTGCCTACTGAAGCCCTAACCGAGGTGGCATCGCTCAAGCGATAGAGGAGGCCAACCCTGGGGCTGAACTCTCCCCAGCTTTTATCTCTATGGTCCCTGCTTTGGAGGTAGCCGGAGGAGTCGTAAAAGGAGCCATCGTAACTCTTGACCCAATCATAGCGTGCCCCTATGTTCAGGACGAGTTTCTCTTTTATCGTGATTTCATCGTTGAAGAATAAGGAAAAAGATAGCGGTTTCCCTTTGTTTTTCACGACCTTATCGCTTGGCGCATCTTTTTCTAGGATATAGTCATCCTTTCCATCTACGCTGCCGTATTTATTGTCGACTCCAAGTGTCAAAATGCTCCACGAAAATAGAGGAAAGGTCGTCTGAATCGTTCCCCCTGCGTCCACCCTTTCCACGTCTACTTTATACCAGGTATATTTGCCTTTCTTTAGGCGCTCCCTGTTCCAGAAGTAGTCCTCCTGGTTGTAGAAGCCTTTGACCAGCCATTCAAACTGTCCTAAGGTCAATTCATAGGTAAGGTTTACCCTATTGGTATCCCAAGAGCGGTAAACTCCATCCGGGTGGCGATATCTCTCTCCCTCTCCCCTTTTGTCTTCAAAGTGAAGGTATCCCAGAGTAACGGAGGACTGGTCGGTGAGGTCATAGCTGAACCTAGTCCAGAGATGGTCCTCTTTGAGATCTCTTTTGATGTCATAAGGGGTGCGATCCTCTTGGGG
>QMLM01000113.1 GCA_003646745.1 Deltaproteobacteria bacterium
CCTAAAAACCCTTTACAACAATCTCCTTTTCCTACCCAAGACCTTATGTTAAGATAAAAAGGAAAAACATATAGTTTATTTTTACTCATTGAACTTGCTTATTCTCCGTTTTGTAAGAAAATTTTGAAGAAAGTTAAAAGTTAAATGAGACAGAATCGTCTGTGGGACAAACAGGAAGAGAAGGAATTCTTCAGGAAGACCTTGGAGATAGCCACTCCTGAGCAACTTTTTTATGTTACTGAAGATGGTAAATATCTCGCCTATTGGCCCAAGGGGTATAAAGGAGTTAAAACAACCCTTCAAAGCAGGAATGCTTTTGTAGGTTCATATACAGATAGGACTTACAAAAAGATCGCCAGCAGATGTGGCTATCTGCAAAAATAGAGGTCTCATTCAGAAACCTGAGAATATATTGCTTCTTATCGAAGTCAAGATGTCAGTTGTATGGAACTGGGAATATGATATAACCACTCAAAGGGTTATATCTATCGGTGATTACACAACCCATGAGGGTAATCCTGGTCTTTTGCGCTCGGATACCATGCTTAAGGCCATTGGAAAAAGTATAAATATCAGGGTTTCCGGTCTAAGGGCTACACGAATCCCCATCATTGTCTTTGGAAATACCCCTGTTACTGAAAGTTATTATGAAAAAGTCGACCATCTCAAAATTGCCGGTATCGTTCAGGGATTCTTCTCCGTAAATCCCCATCCATTAGACGATCCAAGTAGAGCTATTAACATTAAAAATACACCTCAGAAAGGTTTCTTAAGATTTGACACCTTCTCTGAGCTAAAAGAGACCTTAATCATGCTCCTGAAGGAAGAAAGGGAATTTTTCTCTGGAATGAAGACAAAATCTGAGTTGGGAAGACTTATAGAGATGGCAAATCAAGAACCGACATACGAGAAGAAGGCGGAGAGGTTCCTACAATTATTAAGAGAGGTAAGGGTTTGAAATACTCCAGAAAAAAGAGGGGAACACAGACTAGTTCTTTTGGTGTGCCGGGGAGGATCAACCACGATTCCACCCCCTTCTATACAAGTAGGTTGTACGAAGGCCTACCCCAAGAGAAGAGGATAGAGTACCTTGAAAACCCCATTCCCGCACAGTTTCTAGATAAGATCTTTTGTAAATCTTCTGAGAATATGGAGGAATTGCCCGACAATAGCGTTCACTTGATGGTCACTTCACCCCCTTATAATGTAGGGAAGGAATATGATGGGAACCTTACCCTCGAAGAATACAGGGTCTTTTTAAAGAGGGTATGGGCTGAGGTATATAGGGTTCTTGTGCCGGGAGGCAGGGCATGTATCAATATCGCTAATTTGGGGAGAAAACCCTATATCCCCCTTCATGCCTTTATAGTAAAAGATATGTTGGATTTGGGATTTTTGATGAGGGGGGAAATCATATGGAATAAGGCTTCAAGTTCTAGCCCTTCCACTGCTTGGGGAAGTTGGCTTTCAGCAGCTAATCCAACCTTAAGAGATATCCATGAATACATTTTGGTCTTCGCTAAAGATACCTTCACTAGAAAGAATCCTCATAAAAGAAAGGGGTCAATTTCCAGAGAGGAATTTCTAGAGTTTACAAAAAGCGTTTGGACGTTTCCTGCAGAGTCGGCGAAAAAGGTCGGCCATCCAGCCCCCTTTCCTGTGGAGTTACCTTATAGATTAATTCAGCTTTATACCTTTGAGGATGAGGTAGTCTTGGATCCCTTCATGGGGAGTGGACAAGCAGCAATAGCTGCTATAAAGACAAGACGTCATTATGTGGGCTATGAAATAGATGATGAGTATGTAAAGTTGGCCCAAAGGCGAATTGAGGGATTCCAACGGAGTTTTAACACCCCAAAGTTATTTGATTTCATGAGGGGAGAGAAAAGTAAGTAACAAAAAACCAAAAGTTCACCAGCAGAAACCACATAAAAAGTCCAACATGAAGATGTGAAGGAGCGATATATGTTTAAGCAAAACAAATCGGAAGCGCCTCGGCGTGAGCGCAATGGATTTACATCACATATCCTCCTCCAGCAGGGGGATATCCTCGATGTTCGACTTGCCATAACTTGGGTCGATGTCGCTCCTGGTTCAAGCCAAAGGCCTCATAGCCATGGCTCTGAACAGGTTTACGTGATCATAAAGGGGAAAGGACAAATGCGGGTCGGCGACGAAAAAAGAGAGGTAGTTGAGGACGATTTGATCTTTATACCGCCCCATGTAGTTCATAGCATAGAGAATTCATTAAACGAGGTACTCCAGCAACTCCTGCATTCGACCTAAAAGCACTCTATGACACAGGAGATCTACGAATTAGATCTGAAGGTGGCCGTTACTCCTCCTAAGCCAATCGCCAAATATCTGCCCATCCACGATATCTTGTGTTAAAATAAAAAGATCGAAGGAGCCAAAAAAAGTAAAAAAAGAAAGGGAGGCTCCTATTCGATATGTCACTAAAAGGCAAACTCGAAACATTCAATATCGCCAGCCTATTACAGTGGTTATCCATCGATCAAAAAACCGGCGTCCTGCAGGTAAGTGATGGCGAAAACGACGTTGAGATCTTCATAAAAGATGGTGTTATCGTCTATGCCACAAGTTCACAAAAAGAGTTCCGCTTGGGGCAACTTTTGAAGACCGAGGGGGTGCTCTCGAGCGAAGAACTCCAAGAATGTTTACAGATAGCTCAGGAAAAAGATCACCAATTGGGTAGGGTTTTAGTAGAAAGGGGATATATTTCGATAGATGGCTTGAAAAAATTCCTGCATCATCAAGCCAAAGAGATCTTATGTAATCTCTTTCTATGGGAAAGAGGAGATTTCGAGTACAAAGATATACCTTTAAATGTTGAGGGGAAACTAATTGTCCCGTTTAATACCATGGAGATTATCATTGAAGCCTCACGCAGAATAGATGAATGGTCAGTTATAACAAAACAAATCCCAAATGATAAGGTGGTCTTCAAGATCTCGGAGAAAATGAGGGATACAGACGAGATCAAACTTCGCAAAAACGAATGGCGCATCCTTTCCTTAATCAATGGGACCCGAACTGTAAAAGATGTCGCCAAAGAAAGCGGCTATGACAAGTTTTTGGCCTATAAGATCATATACTCATTGATGATGTCCGGGTTCATAGAGAAAATTGGAGAGGTATATGAAAAAGAAGGGGGTCTCATAGACTATATGAATATCATTGCTATATTTGACGATATCTTTCAAACCATCTATAATACCCTAAAAACTGAAATTGGAGCGATGGCACTTACTATCTTCAATGAATGCAAGGCTAAACTGTCATCCAAACAGAGAAAACTTTTAAAGGACTTCGATCTGGAAAAAGATGTAGAGGGTAATAGGGAGGCTCTATTGGAGGCAATGAGTATCTTCGCAGATCTCCGCAAAGGAAGCACATTTCTCCTTCAGAGCTTCAGTGCGTATTTAAGGGGTGTCATAGAGAAAGAGGCTGAGATCCTAGGGGCACCAATCACGAAAAAGACACTTAAGGAGATCGACCAGCTCCTCTCTTATGTTAAAAAACATCAAAAGGACTCTGATGAAAAGATAAAGATCGTCCATGAGATCGAAAAGATCATGGTAGAATTGCACCGCCAGATTAATGAAAAAATAAAGGGATAAGGAGGATAGAAAAGGTGAAATTATATCTGGTTCAACATGCTGAGCCAAAGCTAAAGGAGGAAGACCCCGAGCGGCCTCTCTCCGAAAAGGGATGGTCTGAGATCAGGAAAGTGGCGACCTTTGCCGCCGAACATGCTGACATTAAAGTAAACAGCATTATGCACAGTGGAAAGACCAGAGCCCGGCAAACGGCCGAGGTCCTGGCAGAGTATTTAAGGCCTCCTAAAGGGGTTAAGGAAGCCGAAGGCCTGGAACCCCTTGCCGATCCCTCGAGGTGGGCTCAGCGTCTGGCCGAGGCAGAAGAGGATATTATGTTAGTAGGCCATCTACCTCACCTGGGCAAACTGTCATCCTACCTGCTATGTCAGGATGCGGATAGGCACATAATTGATTTTCAGATGGGCGGGATCGTCTGCCTCGGAAGGGACGAAACGGGTATGTGGTCAATTCAATGGATGGTGGTTCCACAAATGCTCTGAAATTATAATCAATTTTTATTTAGAGGGGTGAAAATATGGAAGATAAGGAACAAATCGTATTGGATACCATGAAAAAAGTAGGCAAACCGATGAGACCTGGAGATGTCGCCAAGAAAACAGGTATAGATAGCAAAGAAGTCTCAAAAATCATAGCTGAACTTAAGAAGAAAGGCAAGGTATCGTCCCCGAAAAGATGCTTCTATGCCCCGGTTGAAGAATAAATATTCCTATATGTTCTCTTTGCCACCAAATGCCTCTTAGTAGTCATCGTAGGCCACTACTGTTGTCTTGACAAAATCGAAGGTTTCCTTTAGGCTGAGTTTGAAAGGAGTTACTTTGGTGGAAACAGGGGGGAAAATGGCAAAGAAGAAAAAAGACAGATCTGTCGGCAGCAAAATCGCCCACCTGAGAAAAGAAAGGGGGTTTTCTATCCTAGACCTCGCCAATGAAACGGGATTTAGTCCTGAGTTTCTTGAAGAAATAGAGGCTGAAAAGGCCCTGCCATCGGTCTCCGCCCTGATCAGAATTTCAAAGGCCCTTTCCATTGATTCGGGCTCGCTCTTGGCCGAGGAGGCCCAGGAGATCTCCGAAAGCAGAAGAAAGCGCTTCATAAGGAGGACTCAGGAATACTCCTATCAAGTCTTAACGCCGGGGGCTGAGACCAAGCACATGAAGGCCTTTCTGGTGACCATCGACCCGATGCAGGACCACAAGATGGTCGACTACAGCCATGAAGGTGAAGAGTTTATATATGTACTCAATGGGAAAATCGAGGTACTTGTGGGAGAAAACCCCAATATCCTTAAAAAAGGGGAAGCCATCCATTTCAATTCCGGCATTGTCCACAAACTAAGAAATCTTGGCAAAGAACCAGCCAAACTAATTGTAGTTATCTATACTCCTTGATCCCCTACCGTTTTTAGAGCACTAACTTAGCACTTTTATCACTTTTAGCATCAACCCCCAGAAGATTGCCCAGGAGAAGCTAGCGAAGGTACCCACCTATTATCTTACCCGCCCTCTCCAACCCTTCCTCTTGCTCGAGTTCAAACCTCCTCAGGATAAAGGTCACAAAGAAATGGCCCCGTAGATGGCAAAGATGTATGCAAAAATGATTACAGTTATCTTAAGACCCACCTTCTCTCTCCTTAAACCAGGCCTCAAGTCCCTCAAGGGCACCAAGCAGGGCCAAAACCCCCATGTTCTTCAAACTCTTGTGAACCGCCTGGTAACTTACGCCCTCCTTGTGGGCCACACCTTTGATGCTCCCAGAATGCAACAGCAACCTACACCTCCTCCACAACTCTTCATTCCACCTATGCCACAACACCTCGGCCATGGTGAAAACCATCTCCGTCACCCTCTCTAGCTCGAGAGACCCAACCCGATAGACCACTTCTCGCCTCTTCTTCTTGGCTCTCTCCAGGGCCTCGGCCGCCCGCAGAAAGACCTCCCCATCCATCAAAGAGATGTCCTCCATAATATCAGTAGATATACCCCCCACCCCTACCCTCACCCTCCATGGGTAAAGCCTTGACCTCAGATGCAAAATCATCTTCGGTGTCACGGAGAGGGACTTGATCAAACCCTGAAATTGATCCCCCCTTACAA
>QMLM01000114.1 GCA_003646745.1 Deltaproteobacteria bacterium
CTATATACCACGCTATTTTCCCGATCTAGGTGAAGATCCCGGGAGGAAATTTCAGAAGAGACTGCAGGAAATAAAGTGTCGCAGCTTTTGTTTCATCCACCCCAAGTCCCGCAAAAGCAGTTCACCCTTTTGGGGGAGGATGCTGTGCCGGGTCTCTGTCATGACGAGAAAACTATGGGAGTGGTGGAGAAGGGGGAGGGATTGTTTTTTATGATTAGAACCCTTATTATAGTATAGAGGTCTTAAGGAAAGGAGGAAGCGTCATGTGTCAATCTACAGCGTATATCCTCAAAGACGGTAAGGAGGAAGAACTTCTGGCTGATATTGCTACCATCATCCCGGAGGGGAAAAAATTGCGACTGATCAGCCTCTTTGGCGAGGAAGAGGTGGTAGAAGCCTCCATACAAGAAATCAATCTCTTAGAACACAAGATTATTTTGAAGCAGGACTAGGTTACTTTGAAGTTTAAGGCCTAAAGGAAGGTCCGGGTTTTTCCAATGGTTTTTTCTCTTGCAGAAAATTTAATCGAGGGGTGGATCCGAAGGATAGGGCGATTAGGAGAGAGGGGGAGTAATGAAGCCTAAAATTGGCCTCGCTTTAGGCGGTGGTGGGGCAAGGGGTTTTGCCCATATAGGAGTCTTGCAGGTTTTAGAGGAAGCGAGGGTCCCCATTTATTGTATAGCAGGCACTAGCATGGGGGCTATCATCGGGGCTATGTATGCTCAAAATCCCGACGCCAAGGCCCTAGAGAAGAAGGTTGTGGAGTTTCTCGAGGGAAAGGAGTTTGAGAGGTTGAGGCTGTATTTCCTCAGGGAGTTTTCTATAAGGGGGGATCAGAGACTTAATTTCTTCCAACGACTGGCCAAGTTCTTGGAGAAGGAATTGATGCTCAACGCGATCTTGCTTCGCCAATCGCTGCTGTCAGGACAGAAGGCCATGAACGTTCTCAATTCTCTATTGGGGGGAGACGACCTGAAACATACCCGTATACGCTTTGCTGCCGTGGCCTCTGACCTAGCCAGTGGTAAAGAGGTGGTTTTGGAGAAAGGTCCATTGGCCAAAGCGGTTTTGGCAAGCTCTTCCATAGTCGGGGTTTTGCCGCCTGTAGGATGGGAGGATAAGATTCTCATCGATGGGGGGGTGTTGGCAATGGTACCTGTATCTGCGGCAAAAAGGATGGGGGCCCAGATCGTCATTGCTGTAGATGTAGGTATGGATATCTGCCGTCCCCCGGTCATTGGAGATGGTTTAGAGGAGATGCTCAGGACCATGGAGGTTATGTGCTATAGCTTAAAGCAAGCGGGCCTAGAGGGGGCCGACATCATTATTAGACCCCATGTCTCCGATGTCCACTGGACGGAGTTTTCCCGGGTTCAGGAATGTATAAGGGCAGGTAAAGAGGCCACCCAGCAGCAGATTAAAGAGATCAACATGGTAATGCGATATGGAAATATGTATCGGACCGTTTCTAAAATCAGGGGATTTCTAGTTTCTAAAAAGAGATCCAGCAGGGGTATTGGAGAAGCCCCTTAGCAAGGGGCAAATCTTGGCGGAAAATAAAAAAAATAATTCCATAAGTTGAGGCTGCCAGAAACCTCTAAATCAGCAGGAGGAGGGGGATGCCAAAATATTGTCACATGTGTGGCAGAGCAATGGAGGGGGAAGGTGATATCTGCGAGGCTTGCCAGGAGATAATCAGAGCGGAGGCTCTAGGAAGACAAAGGAAAGTTGCCAAAGAGGCCCAAAAGGAGTTAGAGAAATTAAGCGTGCGCGAGAAAAAAGGCCCCGCGGTCAAAAGGAGCGTTCTTTCACCTAAAGAAGAGAAGAATAAGAAACCTCATCACTTCAAGAGTATGGCAGAATATCTAAGGTATTTGAGGGAAAAAGAAAAATGAATTCTATTTGATTTTATATTCTAAATTTATCATATCACCTCTAGTAAATCCAATGGCCTTGAAGAAACACATCAGATCCCAATCCTCCCACTTAACCAACGTATAGATATTTTCGACTCCCTCCTTTTTGAACTCCTCCATGATCGCCTTGAACAAAAGGGTGGCTATTCCCTTCTTCTGGTAATTAGGGTCAATCCCAATGGTATCTATCCAGCCGATGGTATTTGGGACCCCAAACTCCCAACCGCTGACTGTCCCCATAATGAATCCCACTACCTTTCCATCCAACTCAGCCACTAAAGACTTAGAGGGATGTTCGTTTCCCATTTCCTCGATCTTCTGGCGCCAGTAAGAAGGACGTCTGGTCCCCAACACCCTATGATCTATCTCCACAATGGCCTCTAAATCTTCTAATTTGAGCCTCCTGACCGTTATTTTCCTCAATAATTCTCCCCTTTCCACCTTATCCTCCATCGCTCTAAAGTTTTGATAAAAAATTCACTAACATAATGAAGATATCTTGTCAATACTTAGTTTTCTGTTTTCTTCTATGAAGTTAGGATTCTTTGTCGCAGGGCTTTGCTTGACAAACAAAAAAACGAAGAATATTTTTTTAGTGCCTTTTTGGATGATAGAGATGGTTGATACAAAGGAAGCGATTAAACCCAAGAGACAGGAAGCCTTGGCAGAAATAAGGCACCTGAATAAGACTATGTTGTCCTTGGCTTTGGAAATGGCCAGGGAGGTAAAAGCGAGTGGTATACTTATCTTTGCTGAATTAATGGATGACATCAATGGCCTTAAGGAGCTCTCCGCAGCTGAGATTAAGGTGATATTGGCTAGCAGCCGGGATGAAGATATGGATGAGCTCAGCCAGATCAGCAACGACATCATACATGTCCCTCCCATAGACTTTAACCGCAGTGGGCAGGTAAAGGTGAGCATTATGCTTGGGCTTTCGAGGGGCCTAATACATAATGGCGATAGATTAATTTGTCTATCGGGATCTCAAAGGTATCGGGTATTGGATAGCCTTGTCTTGATTGATGTAGGTAGGGAGTTTGAGATCTTTGCTTCTCGTGATCTAGGCATCTTAAAGGATATAGCGAGACCTGAGGTATTTGAGTCGTTGTTGAGCCTTGCCCTTGAGCTGGGTAGGGAGGGCAGAGAGGGGAAACCTGTCGGTACGACTTTTGTTTTAGGAGATCATGAGAGGGTGATGCAATTTTCCCGTCAGATGGTGATCAACCCCTTTGGAGGAGTTCCTGAGGAGGAACGCAATATCATGGACTCCCGCCTTAAGGAGAGTATAAAGGAATTTTCTGCTATTGATGGAGCTTTTGTAATTCGTGAGGATGGGGTAGTATTGGCAGCAGGGAGACACTTGGACGCCTCCGGCAAGGATCTAGCTCTTCCCCAGGGGTTGGGTAGCCGTCACATGGCGGCGGCAGGAATCACTTCTATCACCAATGCCATAGCCATTGTGGTCTCGGAGTCCACGGGAGATGTAAGGATCTTCAATAAGGGAAAGATCTTTATGGATATAGAGAAAGGAGGAGGGGAAGTTTAGCGAGGGCGAAAATTGACTTGACAAGAGGGAAGGTGGGGATTATTCTTTTTAGGCCCCTAGAAGGGGATATTTCTTCTTTCCCTTTCAATTTTCATCTCTCATTTTTTCTTTCAAAAAGGAGGTGTTGAAAGTGAGGGAGAAGATTAGAGTGGCTATTGCGGGGGTAGGGAACTGTGCCAGTTCCCTAATCCAGGGAATTGAGTACTATAGACAGAGTGAAGATGTTAATCCTCTGGGGTTGATGCACTGGGAGATGGGGGGCTATCTGCCAGGTGATATAGAGATAGTAGCGGCCTTTGATATAGATAAGAGGAAGGTGGGCAGACCCCTTCATGAAGCGATTTTTGCTCCTCCCAACTGCACCAAGGTTATTTGGGATGATATGCCTCCCAGCCAAGTGATCGTGCAGATGGGTCCGATATTAGATGGATTTTCCGAACACATGAAGGATTATCCCGAACACAAGACCTTCGTGTTGGCGGATGAAAAGCCATGTGATGTAGTGAAGGTGCTACGAGAGTCAGGGGCTGAGATACTGATGAATTATATGCCGGTAGGATCGGAGAAGGCCGCAAGGTTTTATGCCGAGTGCTGTCTGGAAACGGGAGTGAGTTTGATCAATTGTATGCCTGTTTTTATCGCCTCTGACCCGAATTGGGCCAAGCGATTTGAGAAGAGAGGTATACCCATTATCGGCGATGATGTCAAGTCTCAATTGGGGGCTACGGTTTTACATCGCACATTAACGAAGCTATTCGAAGATCGAGGTGTGAAGCTAGAAAGGACGTATCAGCTGAACGTAGGAGGGAACACCGATTTCCTTAACATGCTTAACCGAAACCGTCTAAAATCTAAGAAGATTTCTAAAACCGAAGCCGTCCAATCGCAATTGGATATCCCTTTGGAGGAAGAAAACATACATATTGGACCCAGTGACTACGTGCCCTGGCAGAATGACAACAAGGTATGTTTTATCCGTATGGAAGGTGTTGGATTTGCCGGAGTGCCGTTGACCCTTGAGCTTCGCCTCTCTGTAGAGGATTCCCCCAATAGCGGAGGGGTAACCATCGATGCCATTCGTTACTGTAAGATCGCTAGAGAACGAGGTGAAAAGGGGGTATTGATCCCTATCTCTGCCTATACGATGAAGCATCCCCCTGTTCAGATGGACGAGAAGGAGGCGAGAAGGTTGATCGAGGAGTTTCTGTTTGAGGAAGAGGTAGGAATAGGTGAGGAGATAGAGGAAGAAGTTTTTGTTACCCGAGTGGTATGATGGTTTTGTCGATAGCTGAGGGGATAGCAGAGGTGCTTTTAGGTCTGCACGGCGCAAAATTTTGAAAATGGGGGAAGAGAGGCAAAAGGCCTTCTGGTGGGAGGGGATAGGTCCCCCCACCTTTTTACTTTCCCTGGATCCCGAAGGGGATTTATGCAAAAGTTGTTATCTAGGGAGAATTTGGGTATTGCTACCTTCCCCCTCTTGGAGGAAGGGCTGGAGGGTTTTTTGTCCTTTGCCGCCTCCCTAGGATTGGGGTACGTAGAGATAAGAAGTGAGAGGCCTTATGCTTTACCTCAAGACATGGAAAAAAGGGGATTGGAAAGTATCCAGGAGAAACTTTCCTCATCCTCCGTAGAGCCCATTGTTCATAGTTCTGTCTATGATATCAACATCGCTAGCTTGAACCCATTGATAAGAAGGGCCTCTATTCGTCAAACGGTAGAGGCCATAAGGTTTGCCGCAAAGATTGGGGCGAAAATCGTGATCATTCACCCCGGCAGGCTCCCCAAAGATTATCCGCCGGCATATTTAAAAAACTCTCGGATTAATCTCTTAACCAGCCTTAACGTGATGGCGAGGATAGCAGGTCGCATGGGGGTGATGCTCGCCGTAGAGAACAGTCCTCGAGGAAGGGCTCATCGATTGGTTGCCACCCCTCAGGAACACCTCTACATCTTGAGGAGGTTGGGGTCTCCTCACCTGGGTGCCCTTTTAGATCTAGGCCACGCCCATACCTGGGGTCTGAATCTGCGCGAATATATAAGGTCCTTGGCTGAATACATCTTGTTGTTTCATCTCCATGACAATCGTGGAGAAGTTGACGAGCACCTCCCGTTGGGTAAGGGCAGCCTTGACCTGAAGGGTGTTGGAGAGGAGATTCAGAGGATGAACAAGCGTCTTCCCTTGATACTAAGCC
>QMLM01000115.1 GCA_003646745.1 Deltaproteobacteria bacterium
ACGACTGCTATTGTCTCAGCCAAGACTTTATAATCCCCAGGATAAAAGAGATAACCGACTATATTAAAGGAAAAACCCAGCGACCCATCATTCTGGGAGGAGTTGGGTTCTCGGTAATGCCTGAAAGCACAATGGCGTATTTGGGGGTGGAGTTGGGTATATGGGGGGATGGAGAGTGGGCCTTGCCTGAGCTGTTGACAAGGATGAAGAGAGGAGAGAATTTTTTCAAGGTCCCAGGCCTGATCTATAGAAGCAAAGAAAAATATCACAGGAATCCACCTGAGCTTCCTAATCTGCTGGATCTCCCCCTTCCCCAAAGGCAGACCGTGGACAACCCCAGGTACTTCCGTGAAGGGGGGATGGGGAGTGTGGAGACCAAGAGGGGGTGTGAGCAAGGGTGCATCTACTGTGCCGATCCTCTGGCCAAGGGGAGAAGATATCGCCTGAGGCCTCCTCGCATAGTGGTAGATGAGATGGAGATGCTGCTGGCTAAGGGGGTGGATAATCTGCATTTGTGCGACAGCGAATTCAACCTCCCCTATGACCATGCCATAGAGATCTGTAAGGAGATCATCGGCAGAGGTCTAGGTCAGAAGCTATCTTGGTATGCCTATCTGAGCCCTGTTCCCTTCTCCGAGGAGCTGGCGCGCTTGATGTCCAAAGCGGGGTGTAAAGGGATAGATTTTGGAGCTGACCACGGGGACGATCGCATGTTGAAAAACTTGGGGAGGCGGTTCGGCGCCGCTGAACTCGTAGACACAGCCAAGATCTGTCATAAATATGAGATACCCTTTATGTATGATCTGCTTTTGGGCGGCCCTGGTGAGAATAGAGAAAGTATCACCAAGGCCATCTCTCTGATGAAGGAGATAGGGCCTTCGAGGGTGGGAATCTCGGCAGGGATAAGGATCTATCCGGGCACACGATTGGCCGAGATCGCCCTGGAGGAGGGGGTCCATGAGGACAATGCCAACTTGCGAGGAGTCGTGAAACCGGACTTTTTCGCCCCCATTTTTTATGTCTCCAAAGATCTAGGGGATGACCTGATCCCACTCATCACTTCATTAGTACAGGGAGACGAAAGGTTCTTTTTTGGAGGAAGTGAGGATACCGAGGTCAACTACAATTACAACGACAATAGCATCCTGATGGAGGCCATCAGGAGAGGATATCGCGGTGCCTTCTGGGATATTTTGAGAAGGTTGGCAGAACAGCAGTGCAGAAAGGGACCCTCTGTCAATGGGCCCCAGCGTTGATCTCCTTAATCCACTGCCTTTTATATCTTAGGCCGTCGCCTTAACAAACCTCATCCGCAGATCATACAGGAGGCTGTTGAGGAGATTCTCCTCTTCCTGGGTGAGGTTCCCTTTGGTCTTCTCCTGGAGGATCCCCAAGATATCGATGGTCTGTTTCGCCAAGGGTAGATTCTTGGCCATTTTCTGGGTGGTGGGCTCAGGGATCTCCCCCAGGTGTACCAATGCGGAGGTGCTAAGGGAGTAGATAAAGGTGGAGAAGGTTACCTCAGGCAAAGGGGGAGGTTGCTGGGTCTTTGCCGAGTCTTCCCTCTTTTCTTCTTGGACCTTTTTCTCCTCTTTTTGCTCAGCTTCTCCTTCCCCCTCGCGGGCAAAGATCCTCTTGTCTATGACCTTAAACCTCTTTTTCTCCTCCTTCTCCTCTTCCATGCCTCTTACCTCCTTTTGCTGGCAACTAAAGGTAACGCCTTCTGCGTCGGTATCTCCGAGAATTCTCCCTCCACCCCTTACTCTTTTCCTTACGATGAAGGGGCTCCATCTTCAAATCAAGCACCACAGAGCCGGGAAGCTCCCTCTCCATGGGGGATGTCTCTCCTTTAACCTTCACAGCCCGCCTCTTCTCCAAGAGCACCTTGGAGACAGCAGGTCCGTTGATGTAGGCCGCAGGTATATGGTCCGCTAAATAGATCAATGGATTGGCCTGATAAAAGACTATCCCCTCATTGTAAGCCCTCAGGGCCTGTATCTCTAACAAGACGGGTTGGGGATCCCGGCGCCTGCCGATCCTTGTGGCAAGCTCAGGGGAGGTGGTGAGATGGACATATTGCCTCCCCATGGGATCGAGGCCTCGTTGCAGGATATGTAGATAGGCCCTGCGTCTTGTCCCATGATAGAGTATCTTAGGGGGTTGGGTAGGTTCATAGCTTATCTTTTGGGGCAGAGAATGACCGTAAGTGGCCCTGATCTTATCCCCATGAAGTTCAAACCTCTCCCGGTCGCTGGTATAGACCACCTCCATGATGTGAGAACGCCTCACATAAGACCATCCTTCCTCCTCGGCGATGGCCTGCTGTAACTCTTTGACGGATACAAACCCCTCTTCATCGAGGACCAATCCGAACTCGTCGGGTCGGTGCCTCAAGATATAGGCAATGAGCTTGCTCAGGGCAATTACCTTATGCCTGTGAGACATCTCAGTGGAGCCTCCGCCGAAACTCCTCCTTACACTCTTCCATTTCCTCTAAGAACTTCTCTATGTGTCTTAAGGCCTGTTCTTTGTATCCTTTTTGACCACTTGCGGCATACATATACATGAGTTTAACGATAGTTTGATAAGTCCCCTGTGGATCCTTGCACCACTTCTCTATAGGGCAGATGAGGCAGTTTTCCTGATATTCGAGACAGAAGGCACCACCCATGCGAGCACTCTCGATAATGGGCCCAAGTTCGGAGATCTCCTCCAGCGAAAGGAGAGATTCTTTAATCCTCATCCACTTTTCTATGGTGATGTCAAAGAGGTTCTCCCCTTTTTTAAACCTCGCTACTATCTCTTGAAAGGTCAAAAGCCTACCTTCCATCTCTCTACGCGGATAAAAAAGGGGGTAACTACCCCTTCTCCTTCCGAGGAAATTGTCTTTATAAATAATAATCCAAGGGAAATCTTTGTCAATCTCCGGATCTTATCTTGATGATCCTGTTCTGCTCATCTACATAGATGAGTTTGGGGCGATGGTGACCGAGCTCCTCCTGATCGAAGAGACCATAACTGGCAATAATGATCAGGTCGTCTTTGCTCGCCTGATGGGCGGCAGCACCGTTGATGCAGATGACCCCAGACCCCCTTTCTCCTGTAATGACATAGGTCTCAAAGCGGTTTCCATTGCTGAGGTTATAGATCTGGACCTGCTCGAAGGGGAGGATACCTGCAGCCTCCATGAGTTCCTCATCGATGGTGATGCTGCCCTCATAGTCGAGATTGTCCTCGGTTACCTTTGCCCGGTGGATCTTCGCCTTTAACATGATCCTTTGCACTGCTATCCCTCCCTGAGTATGACATTATCAATCAATCTGGTTTCGCCTATCTTTACAGCCAAGGCAATCAGTGCCTCGCCCTCGATCTCATCGATATCCTCCAAGGTATGGGGATCACAGATCTTGGCGTAATCTATCTGGGCTAACTTCTGCGCCTTGATGATCTTTCTTATTTCTCGCAAGATGGCCTTTGCGTCCTTGGTGCCCTGGCGAAAAAGCTCTTCACCCTTGCAAAGTGAGCGGTACAGGCTGAGAGCCGCCCTCCTCTCCTCTGGGCTAAGATAGGCATTGCGCGAGCTCATGGCCAAGCCATCTGGCTCCCTTACCGTGGGCAGCCCGATGATCTCGATATCCATATTTAGATCCTCCACCATCCTCTTTATGGTGACCAGCTGTTGGTAGTCCTTCTGGCCGAAGAGGGCAAGGTGGGGTTTGACGATGTTGAACAACTTGGTCACCACCGTGGTCACACCACGAAAATGATGGGGGCGGGAGATACCGCATAGGTTTTTGGTAACCTTCTCTACCTCCACATAGGTCTGAAATCCTTGGGGGTACATCTCTTGAACTGAAGGGGTGAAAACAATGTCCACCCCTACCCCTTGGGCCAGTTGGAGGTCCCTCTTCATATCCCGGGGATATCTCTCATAATCTTCCCCTGGGCCGAATTGGGTGGGATTGACGAAGATGCTTATGATCAACGCATCTGCTCTTTTCCTCCCCTCTCGCATCAGTGAGAGGTGCCCTTCGTGCAGGTACCCCATAGTGGGGACAAAGGCGATGGTCTCCCTCTGCGCTCGGAGTTGCTGTGAGCGCTCTTGCATCTGCTTGACCCCGGCAATTACTTCCATCTCACCCTCAAAGGTGAAAGCTGTGCTGCTCGGAGGGAAATACCCCCTCCTTGACCTCCTTTATGTACTGCTCAACCGCTTGAGAGATGATGCTGCGCAAATCCACATAGCTCTTCACAAACTTGGGGCGAAAATCACCCAATAGTCCCAGCAGGTCATGGATCACTAATACCTGGCCGTCGCAATGCACCCCCGCCCCAATGCCGATGGTGGGGATGCTCAACTTTTCGGTGATCTCCTGGGCCAGCTCCGAGGGGATACACTCGAGCACCAATGAAAAGGCCCCGGCCTCTTCCACCGCCAAGGCGTCCTCCAATATCTTTTGCCTCTGCTGCTGTATCTTTCCCTGAACCTTGTACCCACCCATTTGGTGGATGGATTGAGGGGTCAAACCGATGTGGCCCATAACCGGGATGTCGATGTCGACGATGGCCTTGATAGCCTCCTTCATTTTAGCCCCTCCCTCCAGCTTTACCGCCTCGGCCCCGCTGTGCTTGATCATATGGCCTGCGTTCCTTTTGGCGTCCTCGATGCTCGTCTGATAGGACATAAAGGGCATATCTATTACCACCAGGGCCCTCTTGGTCCCCCTGATCACGGCCTTGGTATGGTAGATCATCTCATCTATGGTAACGGGGAGGGTATTGGGGTAACCTGCCACTACCGAACCGACCGAATCCCCTACCAAGAGGATGTCCACCCCTACCTCATCTAAGATGCGGGCAAAGGGGGTATCATAGGCAGTGAGCATAATGATCTTCTCCCCCCTTGCTTTCATATCCCTTATAGTAGGTACCGTCACCTTCCCTTTCATCTGCCCTCCTTTTTTATTATTTGATGCAAAACAAAAGGCCTTCTGGACCGGCACGCACAGAAGGCCTTCCCTTTCTTTTTAACACCTTCCGTCTCGGTCCAGCCCTACCTGGATCCAAGCGGGATGTAATACCACGTCCCTTTTCTGGCTCCCTGGATCTCCTTCAGTAAGTCCTCAAAATCCTCTCTGCTCTGGACAAAATCAATCTCTGTTGTATCCACTACCAGAAGAGGGGATTCACCGTAATAGAAGAAGTAGTCTCTATATGCCTCCACCACCTCCTTCAAATACTCTAAGGAAATATCCCTCTCATAATACATCCCCCGTGCCCTGATCCTCTCTTTTAGAACCTCAGGCCGGGCCTGCAACAGGATCACCAGATCAGGTCTGATGATCCTGCTATCCAAGAGGGAGTACATTCTTTCATACAGCCTTAGTTCATCTTTGTCAAGATTTATGTGAGCAAAGATCCTATCGCGATCAAAGAGATAATCACTGATGACCACCTTCTGAAAAAGGTCAAGTTGGCTTAGGTCTTTTTGTTGCTGATAGCGAGTCAACAGGAAGAACAGTTGGGTTTGAAAGGCATATCTCTTCCTGTCTCGGTAGAACTTCTCCAAAAAGGGGTTGTCCTGGGTCCTCTCAAGGAGTAACTCTCCCCCCAACTCGGTGGCCAACATCTTAGCCAGGCTTG
>QMLM01000116.1 GCA_003646745.1 Deltaproteobacteria bacterium
GAGATGATCTGGTGGGGTCCTCTGGGGAACTCCAACGCAAAGGCGCGCCCGGCGTGATTCGAACACGCGACCCACGGATTAGAAGTCCGTTGCTCTATCCAGCTGAGCTACGGGCGCACACCGTTGGGGTGAGTGAAGGGATTTGAACCCTCGACATCTGGAGCCACAGTCCAGCGCTCTACCACTGAGCTACACTCACCATCAATATGGCACGCCTGGGAGGATTCGAACCTCCGACCTACGGATTAGAAGTCCGTTGCTCTATCCAGCTGAGCTACAGGCGCCCCTTTAATAATTTATCATCAATATGGACAGTTGTAAAGGATTCCTTTTCCCCTTACTTGGTCGGGGCGAGAGGATTTGAACCTCCGACCCCCTGCTCCCAAGGCAGGTGCGCTTGCCCGGCTGCGCTACGCCCCGTTTGCCGGCACAGGATTATACATCTCCTCTTTAAAATTGCAAGCCCCTATCTTACGAGGAAGTCCTCCAGAACATCCTTTAGGGCGGCTAGGGCCTTACCCCTATGGCTTACCTTGTTCTTCTCCTGCAAGGGAAGTTCGGCCAGGGTCTTGCCGAGTTCAGGTAGAATGAAGAGGGGATCATATCCGAATCCATTCTCCCCCCTTTCCCTGTCTCCAATTATCCCTCTGCATCCTCCTTCCACCCATTTCTGCTCCCCTTGGGGGTTGGCCACTGCAATTACGCAGCGAAAGGAAGCCCCTCTCTGTGAGGGAGGGACGTCTTTTAGCAGTTGGAGTAGCTTGTAATTGTTATCCGCATCTGATGCCCCCTGGCCTGCAAACCTGGCAGAGTGCACCCCTGGCCTTCCACCCAAAAAATCTACTTCCAAACCAGAGTCATCTGCAATGGTTAATCTGCCGGTATAGTATGCTACGGTTTTGGCCTTTTTCAAGGCATTTTCCTGAAATGTGCTACCATCTTCCTCTATGGGGGGAAGGAAGGGAAAGTCCTTCAAGGACAATATCCTTAACCCCATCCCTTGCAACGACTCCTCGATCTCGCGGAGTTTCCCCGCATTCTCTGTGGCGATGACAATCTCCTTCAACGCTCCTCTTGCTCCAGGGCCTGTGATTGAATCTTACTTAGCTCTCGGATCCCCTTTACAGCTAAGGAGATCATCTTATCCAGTTCGTCCTTGGTGAAAGGGGTCTCTTCAGCTGTGCCTTGAATCTCGACGAACTTCCCTTCGCTGGTCATCACCAGGTTCATATCCACCTGGGCCCGGGAATCCTCACTGTAGTCCAGATCTAGGAGCATCTGTCCGTTCACTATTCCAACGCTGACCGCCGCCACAGAGTCCTTGATAGGAATATCCTCAATCTCTCCCCTCTGTCTGAGCCACAGAAAGGCGTCTACTAAGGCCACGTAGGCCCCTGTAATAGAGGCCGTCCTGGTGCCGCCATCTGCCTGGATCACGTCACAATCCAAAAGGATGGTCCTCTCCCCGAATGCGTTTAGGTTGGTCACCGAACGTAGGGACCGACCGATTAGGCGTTGGATCTCTTGGGTCCGTCCCCCCAATTTCCCCCGCACCGACTCTCTAGGGGCCCTTATATGGGTAGATCGGGGCAACATGGAGTACTCCGCTCTCACCCAACCACTGCCCGTGTCTTTTAAGAAGGAAGGAGTTCCATCCTCTACAGTAGCGGTACAGATAACCTTTGTATCTCCCACCTCAATCAGGACAGACCCTTCAGCATGCTTGATATAATGGCGGGTGATCTTTACCCTTCTCAGCTCATCCCACTGACGACCGTCGCTTCTGGTCATTCCCTTGGCAAAATATTGGTGGAGGCGGCGGGAATCGAACCCGCGTCCGAAAGCAGATCCATAAGGGGATCTACATGCTCACCCTGAATTTTGCTTTCACCTATTGGGGCTGCTCCAGGCAGGATCCCCAAAGGCTAGCTTATAGGAATTCACCCCTTCCTTATAAGCATCAGAAGGAGCTAGCCTGCATCTCTGACGCCCTTTCCAAGCCTGCAGGCGAGCTTAGAAGGACGTTAACCGCACCTTAGGCGGCTAAGGCGTACTCGTAGTTGGCACTTATTTAGGTTCCCAATTTTTTACGAGGGTTGGGACCTCGACATGCACCCCTTATCTCTCTGCCCCCGTCGAACCCATTTCGCCCCCACAGTGTTATATCTATTTGTAATTAATATAAGAGTGCCCCACCTCCTTTTCCAAGGTCTTCCTCCTCAAGGCCTCCCTTTTATCATATAACTTCTTTCCCTTGGCCAGGGCCAACTCCACTTTGGCGCGACCATGGGAAAAGTAGATAGCCAAAGGGATAAGAGAAAACCCCCTCTCTTTTACCTTTCCCATCAGGCGAAGGATCTCCCTTTTATGCAGGAGGAGCTTTCTCGGCCTAAGGGGGTCATGGTTAAAGCGGTTGCCAAAGGCATAGGGACTGATATGGACATCCAGCAGAAAGATCTCTCCATCCTTTATCTTGGCATATCCATCCTTTATATTGACCCTTCCTTCGCGCAAGGCCTTAACCTCTGTTCCCTTCAAGACCATCCCGGCTTCATAGCTTTCCTGAATAAAATAATCATGCCGCGCCCTTCGATTTTGGGCGACGATTTTTTTCCCCTTTTCCTCTTTCATTTTTCTTTCTTCAAAAAGATTTTAACATCTTTCGAGAAGTTTTTCAAGGAAATAGAACTTCTAAGTCCTTAAAGGGAGGTCTATGATGAATCTGGTTCCTTTGGGGTGGTTGTCTCTCACCCTAATATAGCCGTTGTGATCGGAGATAATGGTGTTGACGATAGCCAGCCCCAGCCCCGTGCCTGCCTTTTTGGTGGAAAAGTATGGTTCGAATAGTTTGGGTTTGTCCTCATCAGGTATCCCACAACCGTTGTCTCGTACCTCAAGGGTGACCATCTGGAGGGAAGGGTTATATTTTACCTCAATTTCTATTAATCCATCGCCGTCCACCGCAGCCACGGCGTTGTCCAACAGATTGATGATTACTCTTTTCATCTGCTCGCGGTCCACCTTGAAGATAGGAAGCTGTGGGTCAGGAAAGAAGCGAAAGCGGATATTGCGGTGTGCCTCCTTATAAAGGATAAGACTTTCACCGATGATCTCATTGAGGTCATTAGGGGTAGGGTTCACAGAGGGCATCCTGGCAAAGTTGGAGAACTCATTGACCAAGTTCTTTAGTTCGTTTACCTGGTGAATGATGGTGTTGGTGCATTCTTCGAAGACACTAATCTCGTCCCCTATTTTGTCTCGATATCGCTTATAGAGCCTTTGGGCGGAGAGCTGAATAGGGGTTAAGGGGTTTTTTATCTCATGGGCTATTCTTCTGGCCACCTCTCTCCAGGCGGCCAGTCGCTGCATCTTGATGAGGTGGGTGAGGTCATCGAAGACCGCCACCATCCCGAGATATTCCCCCCTCTCGTCTCGCAGGATATTTACACTAGCAAGCACCGTGAGGGCTTTGTCCTTTAAGGTGATCTCCATCTGTTTCTCAATGCTCTCACTGCGGGTGGCGTTTATCTCCTTGATCAACTCTCTGGCGATTTTTCTGTATCCAGGCCGCAATACCTTACGATAGTTCTTCCCCAGGACGTCTGCGGCCCGGACGTCCAACATCCTCTCAGCAGATTTATTTACTGTGGTAATCCTTCCCTCTTTATCTAAGGAGATAACCCCTGCTGCCACGTTTTCCAAGACGGTTTCCATGTACTTACGACGCCGCTCCAACTCCAGGTTGGTCCGCTGGAGGGCTATGTTGCTTTTCTCTAGCTGGAGCTTACTGGTCTTGAGATCGTGGGTCATCTTGTTAAAGGCCCCGACTAGGGTGCCTATTTCATCCTTGGCCTCCAAATCGAGGTGGAAGTCGAGGTCGCCGCTGGCCACCCGCCGGGTCCCCTCAGCCAACTCCTTAATGGGGACGGTCAATTCCTTGGCAAAACGGAAGCCAAACCACGTGGCGGAAAAGATGATAAGCAACGTGATAAGCAGCAGGAGCATGATGTAATTGGTAGTTAAGGGTTTTTTTAAGATCTTTGATTGCCTGTAATCTACAAACGCCTGGGATATTTCCTCCATCTTGGCCACCAAGTTTTGAGGAACATAGTAACCTGCCACTACTCCTCCGGCCACCTTTTTGCCGGCGTAAAGGGGGCTTCCTCCCCAGATTATCTCTCCACCGCCCACCAAGGGGGAGATCTTAGACATCTCCTTCCCCTTCAATACCTCACTGATAAGTTCCTTCGGTAACCCCCCCACCTTGTACTGGAGAGAAGGGTCCGTAGCCTTAGCCGCAACCTTTCCTTTAGAGGAAAACATCCCTATCCAGCCCAGGTTATATTCTTTTCTCTTTCTTTCCAAAAGATCTTTTAACGGGATCTCTCCCCTGCCCCGAGAGGCGAGTTTGCTTATCTCTTTGCTATAATGTATGGTGTTTTTGGCAAAGTCGCGATAATAGGTCTGTGCCACCTCTAGAGAGCCCTGAAGGGAGTTTTCCACTTGGACGTTAAACCAGTTTTCTACACTGCGGGTAATAAAGATGACCGAGGTAAAAAATAGCAGTCCAGTGGGGACAAGGGAAAGAGATACGAAGGCCGTCACTAACTTTGTCTTCAACCTCGTGCCCAAGACCCTTCTTTTGCGCTCGAAAAGGAGCTTAACCAGATTTCTGACCACCAGGAAGATCAATAACAAAAGGAGTATGAGGTTGATGTTGATGATGCTGAAGAAAAGGATATTGCTCCCCACAGGGACCTGATACCTCATTTGTGGAAGATGGCTCTCCAGATAGGTTATCCCTACAATGAGGAGGGCGATCACTATAATGATGAAGAGCTCCCTCCTCCTCTTTTTCCTTTCGGCATCCATGTCTTTGCTCATGGTTCCACCCTAAATGTTTGACGATACCAATCGGTTTCAAAATTCCAAAGGGAGACAAAGAACAATATGCATTCCAACCTCAAGGGGAGCTTCACCGGATCCAGTTCCGCCTTGACGGACAGTTCATATTCCCCTGCTTCCAGGTCCTTTGCCATGACCACACGGAATTTTTCCACGCGGGCCATATACCCTTTGGCTTCTTCCAAGTCCTTCACCTTTATCTCTTTCCCCTTCTCCGTGAGCCAGATATGATAATCTTTTTTGAGATTATCGTATGCTATGTTGTGTTGAAATTGGTGACTGGCGATCTTTTTGTCCCAAATAATAGAACGTTTTTTATATAATTTCACGAAAAAGTTGAAGGTAGTAGGGACTCCCGCCCTGATAGCCTCTTCCATCTTTTTGTTAAAACAATTTCTCACCGAAAAGCTGATCGCTAAAGCTCCCTTCTCCCTCTCTATGCAGAGATCTTCGATAAGGGCCTCCTCCCCCTTCGCCAGGGATGGAAGGGACGCAGATGCAAAAAGTATAAACAGAAATCCTCCCCACAATATTTTTGTCGGCATATCCATTTCTTTTCTTGAAGAGGGCCAGGGAGTCACAGTGAGAACTCTCCGCTAGATCATAAGCCGAGTTCTGTCCTCCCTTGTTGGGAGTGGTGGTCATTTATCTAGGATAGACGTTGCCGTCTATCTCAAGCGACCAACCCGAGGGTATGGAGCGGGCCACCCCTTTCC
>QMLM01000117.1 GCA_003646745.1 Deltaproteobacteria bacterium
AAGAGACAGCCATCATAGCCCACAATGAACTTAAATTGGAGGTTGCTACCCTGTGCTCTGCCCAACGGGTGGAGAAAAGAGCCAGGGAAAAACTGGGGATGGACTTCCCACACAAGGATCAATTGATAATAATAAGATGAGGAATAGAAGCAAATATTATTTTAAGATCCGCTCTTCATCAGTCTTTATCTTCCTTATCCTTTGCTTTGGCCTAATTGCCATGCGTGCCTATCAACTACAGGTCTTGGAGAGGGAAAAATCCCTTAAATTGGCCCAGCATCAATATTACTATCGGAGGATTACTCTGGCCCCCCATCGCGGGACCATATATGACGCTAGGGGGAGGGAGTTGGCGGTGAGCATCAGGGTCAACTCCCTTTATGCACAACCTGCAAAAATAAGAAATAAGTGGAAAACCGCCTCTAAGCTCGCACCCATTTTGAACACCGATGCCCGTAGGCTCCACAAACTGTTATCAAGCCGCAAGCCTTTTGTTTGGCTGCAAAGAAAAATAACTCCCACCCAAGGGGAGAAAATCAGGGCCTTGAAGCTCAAGGGAGTAGGGTTCATACCAGAAAGCAGGCGTTTTTATCCCAATTTTGAATTGGGGGCTCATGTAATAGGTTTTGCGGGGATAGATTCCCAGGGGTTAGAGGGCCTGGAAAAAGTATATGATAGGTACCTGAGAACCGCGGATAAATACGTAGTATTGGAAAGGGACGCCTTGGGAAGATGGATATATATCCCCAGTGGCCAAAAAGGATTGAGAACACCCTATAACCTCTATCTCACCCTTGACTTACGGGTCCAATATGTGGCGGAAAGGGAGCTAAGGCAAGGAGTCATGGATCTGAAGGCTCGGGGAGGGATGGTAATAGTTATGGAGCCCTCTACCGGAAAGATCCTAGCCATGGCCGTTCAACCCTCCTTTAATCCCAACCTCTTTGAACAATACGGTCCGGATAGGTGGCGAAACCGCACCATTACCGATCCCTTTGAACCTGGTTCCCTCCTCAAGGTCTTCCTGCTGGCCGCCGCCTTAGAGAAGGGAATAGCAAAAGAGAGCGATATATTCTTCTGCGAAAATGGGGTTTATAAAATTGGCCAGGACAGTACCATCCATGACATGAAACACCATGGGTGGTTGACGTTGCGGGACATAATAAGGTTCTCCAGCAACATAGGTGCCTACAAGGTGGGAAAACGCTTGGGGGCGGAGAAGTTTTACCGATATTTGGGCGCCTTTGGATTCAATGAAAAGACAGGGATCGATTTGTTAGGGGAGGCCAAAGGCAACATTAGACCCCCCAAATCCTGGTCTCAAGTCGATTTAGCTAACATCTCCTTTGGACAAGGAATATCAGTTACGGCCCTCCAGCTGATCACCGCCCTCAGCTGCATTGCCAATGGGGGAAATTTAATGAAACCCTATCTCGCCCAAAGGATAACTGACGAGAGGGGAAAGGTGGTGGTAGAATTCTCCCCGGAGGTGAGAAAAAGGGTCCTCTCCGAAGCAACATGCCGTCGTGTCACCTCTATCCTGAAGGATGTAGTGCGCCGAGGAACAGGTACCCTAGCACATCTGGCAGATTATGAGGTGGCTGGCAAGACAGGAACCGCCCAAAAGGTAGATCCTCTCAAGGGTGGATATTCGGAAGACAAGATCATCGCCTCTTTTATGGGGTTTGTCCCTGCTGATGACCCCAGGGTGACCATCCTAGTGATCTTGGACGAACCGGCTAAATCCTCCTATGGTGGGGTGGGAGCGGCTCCTATCTTTAGGAGGATCGCTGAAGAACTCATGCGTTATTTGGGGGTACCGCCAAAGAAACAGGGATGGGGAAAGAGGATAAAATTGGTGAGGACCTCCCCCAACAAAAAAAAGAAGGATGAAAAAGGAAGGAAGCCTCTCAATCACAGGATGCCCGATCTACGTGGTCTAAGTATGAGAAAGGCATTGGCAAAGCTGCAGGGAGAAAAGGTGAAGATCAAGCTGGCAGGAAGCGGCATACTGGTGTGGCAGCAGCCGGATCCAGGAACACCCCTAAAAAGTGGACATAAAATCTTTATGAAATTCGCCCCTCCAAAATGAGGGAAAGACCATGCACTTGGCCAAACTGATCCATTCATTAGAGGTAATAGAGTCCAGAGGTGAAATGAACTTGGATATTGGGGGCATCTCTTACCATAGCCACAGTGTAAAGGAAGGAGATCTCTTTGTGGCCATCAAGGGCGCAAAGACTGACGGGCATTTCTTCATAAAAGAGGCTGTAAAAAGAGGGGCAAAGGCCATCATCGTGGAGCAGATCCCACCTCACCCCCTTGATATCACAATGGTTTTAGTGGCGAATACCAAAAAGGCATTGGCCCAGATATCGGCGGAATTTTTTTCCCACCCATCCAAGGAGATAAAACTGGTGGGGATAACAGGGACCAATGGAAAGACCACTACCTCTTATATGATAGAGTCGATCCTCAAAAAGGCGGGGAAAGAGGTGGGGGTCATGGGGACCATAAACTATAGATTTAGAGGGAATGAGCTACCTGCTCCCACCACCACCCCCCAATCCTATGACCTGCAAAGACTGCTACGTGAGATGGCAACAAATGGTGCAGAGTACGTCGTGATGGAGGTCTCCTCCCATGCCCTGGATCAAGAGAGGGTGAGGGATTGCCATTTTGACGCAGGGGTCTTCACCAATCTGAGTCCAGAACATTTGGACTATCACAAGAACATGGACAGCTATTTCGCCGCCAAAAAACGTTTCTTTGATGAGATCTTATGCGAGACAGACAAAGACCCTTGGGCCATTCTCAATCTGGATGACCCCTTCCTCAGAGACCTCAAGAAAAAGCCTTCTGCCCTTCGTGTGATGAGCTATGGTCTCAAGGAGGGTGAGGTGCGACTTTTACGAAAGGAGGTATCGCTTAAGGGGATAAAAGCCACCCTTTTTACCCCAACAGGTCCTATAGAGATAAAAACCCCCCTTCTCGGTGAATATAACTTATACAACATCATGGCAGCAACGGCGACAGCAATCTGCTTGGGGACCAGCCCGGAGGCTATACAAGAGGGGATAGCGGGGCTTGCTCGGATCCCCGGCAGAATGGAGGTGGTCGGAGACGGAAGGCCGTGGGTCCTTGTCGACTATGCCCATACGCCTGATGCCCTGGAGAAGGCACTAAAGGGAGTAAAAAAACTTATAAAAGGGAGATTATTTGTCGTCTTTGGCTGCGGAGGGGATAGAGACAGAGGCAAGAGGCCTCTCATGGGAAGGATCAGCATGCAATGGGCGGATATGGCCATAATCACTTCCGACAACCCCCGTACAGAAGACCCCCTCGAGATCATCAATGAGATAGAAAAAGGGGCAAGAGAGATATCTCACCACCGCTACCTGGTCATCCCCGATAGAAGCAAGGCCATCAGTAAAGCTATCTCCATGGCTGGACCACAAGACTTGGTGCTCATCGCCGGCAAAGGACACGAAAATTACCAAATAGTGGGAGATAAAAAGTTGCCCTTTGACGATCGCAAGGTGGCACAAAGGGCCTTGAAGGAAAGGAGGCATGAGCCTGCAGGGGAATAAACTCTCGGTGAAGATGATCCTGAAGGCCACCGGGGGAATTCTGGTGCAAGGAAATCCGCAAGCATCCCTTGCCGGTGTCTGTGCCGATTCCAGGTCCATCAAGCCAGGGGAAGTCTTCTTCGCCCTGAGGGGAGAGAGACACGATGGACATCAATTTGTCCCAGAGGCAGTAAGCCGGGGGGCAAGGGCAGTGGTGGTGAAGAGAAAGGTACACGGCATCAACGACATCTCCATCTCGGTGATAAAGGTCCGAGATACCCTACGGAGTTTGGGCGACTTGGCTAACTTTTGGCGCAGGGCACATCCTATCCCCCTAGTGGCTATTACAGGTAGCAACGGAAAAACCACCACCAAAGAGATGTTGGCCGAAATCTTAGCAGAGAGGTACAAAGTATTAAAGAACCCGGGAAATTTTAATAACCTCATCGGCCTCCCCCTTTCCCTGTTGAAGTTAAACTCCAGGGATCAAGTGGCAGTTTTGGAGATGGGGATGAACCGAAAGGGAGAGATACGAAGGCTAGCCCAAATAGCGGAGCCCAATATAGGTATATTGACCAACATCAGCCCCGTTCATCTGGAAGGACTGAGGTCCTTAAGGGGGGTATCAGAGGCCAAAGGAGAGCTCCTAGAGGTAATGGGGAAAGGGGGGAAAATTGTCTTCAACGCCGATGATCCTATGGTAGTGGAGTTGAGCAAGAGGTTCAGAGGGAAAAGGACATCCTTTGGAATAAAGAATCCCGCCGACTGGGCGGCGACCGAAATAAGGACAGAAAGGGGAAAGATCGCCTTCCTGCTAAACGGCCCTGTTGGAGAAACATCCATCTCCTTGAGGCTCATAGGGAAGCACCAGGTATATAACGCCCTAGCGGCAGCGGCAGCGGCCTCTCACCTAGGAGTGGGGTTGGAGGAAATCAAGAAGGCGTTGGAGGCCTTCCAACCTCCTTCCATGAGGATGGAACTGGTCACCCTAGGTAAGGATATAAAGATCATCAACGACGCGTACAACGCCAATCCCAAATCGATGGAGGTGGCCCTATCTACCTTGGAGGAGATGAAAGGAGGCAGAAAGATCGCCGTCCTTGGGGATATGTGGGAGTTGGGAGATTATGCAGTTCAAGCTCATATAGAGATCGGGCACCGGGTGAAAAAAGCAGGGGTAAAAGTCCTTTTTCTCCTGGGCAAGCTCGCACCTTTTGTAGCTAAAGGGGCGATGGAAGCGGGAATGGACCCTGAGGCAATCTTTATAGGGAAAGATCACCGGGAAATAGGTCATCATCTCTCCCTCTCTCTGAAAGAGGGAGATTGGGTGTTAATTAAGGGATCCCGGATAATGAAAATGGAAGGGATCATTGAGACATTGAGGGACAAATTATGATATATCACCTCCTTTACCCCCTTTATACCACCCATATCGTCTTCAATGTCCTGAAATACATCTCATTTCGGACCATCTCCGCCACCCTTACTTCCCTCCTGATCAGCTTCATCCTAGGACCTTGGCTCATCAGGAAGCTTAAGGACCTCCACCTCGGTCAGACGGTGAGGGAAGATGTCCCCCCCAGACACCAGGAGAAGAGGGGGACACCGACCATGGGGGGGAGTTTAATCATCATCGCTGTTATCGGATCCACCTTGTTGTGGAGCAACCTGAAAAACCCTTATGTGTGGTTGGTGCTTTTTACTACCATTTCCTTTGCCCTGCTCGGTCTTATAGACGATTACAAAAAGGTAAAAAGGGGGAAGGGGATATCAGGCAAAGGGAAGATGGTCTTCCAAACAACCATCGCCTTGGCAGGAGGAGGTATTCTATTTGCCTTCGCAGAGTTCGTGCCCCAGGTGACCTTTCCTTTTTTCAAGAACGTACGTCCAGACTTGGGAACTTTCTACATTCTACTTATCGTCTTTGTCCTCGTAGGGACCTCCAATGCCGTGAACCTCACCGATGGACTAGATGGGTTGGCAATAGGGCCGGTGATGATCACAGCAGGAACCTTTGCCCTCTTTACCTATCTGGCTGGACACTAT
>QMLM01000118.1 GCA_003646745.1 Deltaproteobacteria bacterium
CCACAAAAAGCCTGGTCAGGTCATATCCCACCACCCCCTTCATAGTCCGGGTACCTGTTTCGATGATCTCCCCCGTAGGTAGTACTACCTGAAGCCCCAAAACATAGTCCTTCATAACCCCATATTTTACGGCCCGAGGCCCACCAGCACACTCCGCCACATTCCCCCCGATGGTGGAATACTTGTAACTGGCCGGATCAGGGGGAAAAAAGAGACCGAGGCCCTGCGCCTCCTGTTGAAGATCGTAGTTGACCACCCCTGGTTCCACCACAGCGATCAACTCATCTGGATCGATCTCTAAAATCCTGTTGAACTTGGTCATCGCCACTACCACTCCTCCGACTACTGGTACGGATCCACCGGTCATTCCGGAACCCGCCCCCCTGGGGATCACAGGAAAACCATATTCATTAGCCAAGATCATGATCCTAGAGACCTGCTCAGGGGTGCGGGGAAAGACCACCAGATCGGGGAGGGAACCGGTGGTATTGGCGTCATAGGAGTAACAAACTCTGTCCTCCTCGTCCCGCAGGAGATCTCCCCGGCCGATTATATCCTCTATCTTCCTGATAACCCTCTCTAATAACATAAAAATCCCACATAAATTGTAGTTTAACTCTATCAGAAAAATGAGGATGAGGTCAATTAAGCCTTTAATGACCTTGAGGGTTGCCCTTTGCCGCATAAAAATGGATAATTAATTAAGGAGCAGCCTACAGGATGAAATGTCAACTCTGTCAGAGGGATTCTCCCCTGATTTCTCAGGCAATCGGTTATTGTGTCGATTGCATCAGGTCCCATTTTGCCGAAGTTGCGCAAGACATCAAAGAAATTCACATCCGCAACCGGTTAATGGACTACCTTCCACCGGAGCCGCCTCGCGCCCCTGAGGGACGCTCGTGTAAGATCTGCGCCCATGAATGCCGCATTCCCCCCGGGGGAAAAGGGTACTGTGGCCTGTACCAAAACCTAGATGGAAAGCTAATTCCCATCACCTCCAGCCACCTTATGGGGATAGTCCACTGGTATTACGACGGACTCCCCACTAATTGTTGTGCGGCGTGGGTCTGCCCGGGTTGCAGCAACACGGGCTATCCCCAATTTTCTTATGCCACCGGCCCGGAATACGGATATAAAAATCTGGCCGTATTCTATGGGGCCTGCAACTTCGACTGTCTCTTCTGTCAGAATTGGACCTACAGGAGGGATCTAAAACATCCCGTCCCTTCTGCTGTTGGGGACTTGGTCCGGGCAGTCGATAAAAAAACAAGTTGTATCTGTTTCTTTGGAGGAGACCCCACTCCTCAGGTGATCCATGCATTGCGCGCCTCCCGCATGGCCTTAAAGGAGAACAAAGGCAGGGTACTGCGAATATGTTGGGAGACCAATGGGGGGGTATCTCCCCCTCTGATGGAGCAGATGGCCCGGGTATCTCTTACAAGCGGTGGTTGCATCAAGGTGGATCTAAAGGCATGGAGTGAGGAGGTAAATATTGCCCTCTGTGGGGTGAGCAACCGTCGGACCTTGGAGAACTTTCGCCGCCTCGCCGCCTTCCACAAGGAAAGAAGGAATCCCCCATTCCTTATCGCCAGCACTCTTCTGGTACCCGGCTATGTAGACCAACAAGAAGTGGGGAACATAGCCCGCTTTATCGCCTCGCTGGACCCCTCCATCCCCTATACCCTGCTGGCCTTTCACCCCGATTTTCGGATGTGGGACCTCCCCCCTACCTCCAGAGAACACGCCACCCAGTCCCTGAAGATAGCCCAAGAAGAGGGTTTAAAAAACGTCCATTTAGGAAATGTGCATCTATTGTGGTGACTCACTTAATATTTAACCTCTTTTAGGAAGAGGCCATGGGCGGGAGCAGTCATCCCGGCAAGGCGTCTGTCACGGGCCCGAAAGATTTCTTCAAACTCCGTTGGTGAGGTCTTCCCCCGACCTACATCCACCAGAGTTCCCACAATGCTGCGGACCATCTCCCGCAAGAAGGCGTTAGCCTCTATAGCCACCACGATCAGGCTATCCCCCCGACGTTCGATCTCCAATCGTAAGACCTCCCTGATGGAGTGGCGGCTTTCATCACCTGCGGCCCGGAAGGAGGAGAAGTCATGGGTCCCGATGAGGATTTCTGCGCACCTCCTCATGGAAGATAGGTCAAGTTCAAAGGGGACGAACCAGGCGAAATTGCGCCAGATGGCAGAGGGATAGGGTTGGTTCAGGATATGGTATTCATAGACCTTGCTTCGAGCACTAAAGCGAGCGTGAAAGCCCTCTTCTGCCTCCTGTACATCTCTGATGACAATATCGGGCGGCAGGAGGCTGTTCAACCCCCTCTGCAGAGAGAAGGGGTTTATCTTGCTGCTTGTGCGAAAATTAGCTACCTGACCCAGGGCGTGGACCCCGGCATCGGTTCTGCCCGCTCCAATGAGATTCACCTCCTCCTGGGTGATCTGGGCGATCTTCTCCTTCATCACCCCTTGGATGGTCCTGAGCCCTGGCTGGATCTGCCAGCCGTGGTAGGCGGTTCCATCATACTCGATGGTCAATTTGACGTTCCTCATGAGATAAACCTCCCCACCCACCCTTCTCTAAGTTGCACCGCCCCCTCCGGGCAAACTTCCTGGCAACAGTAACAGCGAATGCACCTGCTATAATCTATTTTCACCTTTTTGCCGCTTACTGAGATCGCCCTAGGAGGACATACCTCGGCACAGACCCCACATCCCTTGCAAAGAGCAGCGTTTACTTTCGGTTTTGGGATGAAGATATCCTTCAGTGGCCTTTTGACAAAGCGCGGAAGGTTCCACTCAAGGTCGAATCTGCTAGGGAGCCGAAACCCACTAGCCTTGACTCCTTGAAGCATATTACCAATAACTTCTATCTGTGTGGGATTTGTGCCTGCAAATCCCCTCTGCCGAGCAGCTTGGATGGTGGGAAGCTCTTCCGGAGGAACGCCAAGGATCTCACAAATGACAAAATCGAGGGCAAAAGGGTTTGTCCCCGCCAAGATCAGGCCGAGGTGATAGGGGTCGCCATTGCTCGGACCATCTCCCTCCATGGCGACAATTCCATCCACAATGGTCAGAGTAGGCTTGACAATCTGACATAGTTCGACCAGCATACCGGCAAAATAGAGGTGGTCTACACCTGCCTTCAGGTGCCATTGGGCCTTACGCATGCCCGGAATGCACCCAAAGATATTCTTTACCCCCAGGGTGAAAAGCATCATCACATGGGTCTTTACCTTGGGTAGATTGATAACTACGTCGGCCTCCAAGGCGGCCTTCGCCAGCTCAAACTTCCGAAATGTGTAACCCTCACCTGTCCTTATCTGGACCACCTCCTCAAACTCCACAAGCCCAGAGCCCAATTCATCCGCCACTTCCTTAATACCCGCCTTGGCTGCTACCCGATGGAGGTCCCCTACGGCGGGGCTGTCCCCAATGACGGGAACACCACCCTCCTGCTGAACCAATTGGGCCACTGCCTTTACAACACTAGGGTGAGTAGTCACCCCCCGATCCGGAACTTTAGCTGCTAGGAGATTTGGCTTGAGCAGGACCCTATCACCCCTGCTGACAAATGCCCCCATCCCCCCGAGGGGTTCCATGACCTTTCTCAACCCCGCCAATACCTGCTGGTACTCATAAGTGGGGCACGGAGCAACGGAGACCTTCTCGATCATACGCTCAGATACTCCCCTGGATCATCTCTATGATCCCCATCCTGATCATCATCACCGCAATGGCGGCAAGCAGCAGACTGGCCACCTTGGCCACCCCTTTAGCCCCCCCTTCTCCCAGAAAACGGACCAATAGATCGGCCCTTGAGAAAACCCACCAGGCAAAGGCGAGGTTAATGATCAGGGAGGTAATAGTGGGAAGATATCCATAGGCATCCACTGCGATGATAATGGTGGTAAGCACTGCTGGACCCACGATCAAGGGCATCCCCAACGGTACAATCCCCACAGTGCCGCCGGCCACCCTCCTCTTCTTTTCAGGAAAGAGGAGGTCGTGAATGGCAATGATCAGCAAAATGGTCCCGCCGGCCACCTTAAAATCGGGGATGGTTACCCCAATAAACCCAAATATGAATTTCCCCAGGATCAGAAACCCGAGGCCCACCACGAAACCCGTCAGGATGGAATCCCGCACCACTCGCTTCCGTTCATCCTCTTGCATACCCTCGGTAAGGGAGATGAAGATGGGCAGAACCCCTATGGCGTCCATGGCGACAAATATAGGGATAATAGCCAATAGGCAAGACTTAATTTCCCAGGGCATTATGGTTCAAAGGCCTTAAAGAGCAGGACGCAGTTGACCCCTCCGAACCCCGCAGAGATGGAAAGAGCTGTCCTTACCTCCTTTTGGCGAGGTACATTGGGGACATAGTCCAGATCACACTCAGGATCTGGAAACTCATAGTTGATGGTAGGGTGAATGATCCCGTGTTTTATGGTGAGGACTGTGGCAATAGCCTCTGCCCCTCCAGCCGCACCGATGAGGTGTCCGGCCATCGACTTAGTGGAGCTGATGGGTACCTGATAGGCATAGTCTCCTAAGACCTTCTTGATAGCCTTGGTCTCGGTAACGTCGTTCAACTTGGTGGAGGTGCCATGGGGGTTAATGTAGTCGATATCCTGTGGGGTGACCCCCCCCATCTCTAAGGCCAACTCAATGGCCTTACTCAAAGACGTGGCTGCAGGATCTGGTTCGGCTATGTGATAGGCGTCGGCAGTCATCCCATAGCCGATCAGCTCTGCATATATAGGGGCTCCTCTGCTGAGGGCATGGCCCAATTCCTCCAAGACGATCACCCCAGCCCCCTCCCCCATTACGAAGCCATCTCTATAGAGATCAAAGGGGCGACACGCCTTGTGAGGTTCATCGTTTCGGGTAGACATGGCACGCAGAGCGATAAACCCGCCGAAAGACAGGGGGGTAATACAGGCATCTGATCCGCCAGTGAGAATAATTACCTCAGGTCCGTCCTGAATCCTATTATAGCTGATGGCTATGGCATGGCTAGCCGATGCACAGGCTGAGGAAACCACAAAGGTGGTCCCTCGGATCCCGAACCGCTCGGTGATGTTTGATACCACCGAGCTAGTGTAGACATGAGGAAGGGAAAAGGGGGACATCCTGCTTGGACTACCATGCGCCAACAAGTTGTTGTGAGCATCTTCCATAATATCCATATTCTCCATAGCTACCCCGAGGATTGCCCCTATTTTGGAAGGGTCTGAGTGATCGAGCTCAAACCTACCTTCATGACCTTCTCTGGGCAAGAGTTCAATTTCCGCATCCTCCAGGGCCAACTTGGCCCCCACCAGGGCAAATTGGGACGCCTTGCCCAGGTATCTATCCCCTTTATGTCGTGGTAAGTAGTCATGAAGGGAAAAGTCCTTTATCTGCGCAGCGATCCTCGTCCTGAACTGTTCCATGTCGAAGTTGGGAAACTCAACAAGACCCACCCCCGATTTCCCCTCCAACAGCGACCTCCAATATGACTCCTTCCCTATCCCCACAGGGGTAACCGGCCCCAATCCTGTAACAACAATCCTTTTCCTCTGCATAGTAAAACCG
>QMLM01000119.1 GCA_003646745.1 Deltaproteobacteria bacterium
CACAAGGAGAGGGAAATGGCCCGTTTGTATGAATATCAGGGAAAGCAGCTTTTAAAAGAGGCGCGGATTCCTGTCCCCGAGGGGGATGTTGCCACTACAGAGAAGGAGGTCAAAGAGATAGCAGGCAAGATAGGGAAGCCGGTAGCTGTGAAGGCCCAAATATGGGCAGGAGGAAGGGGGAAAGCTGGGGCCATTCGATTTGCCGAAACACCTGAGGAGGCTGGGAAGGTAGCAAAGGAGCTTCTCGGTACAAAGGTGAAGGGATTTGAGGTAAAGAGGGTCTTGGTAGAGGAAAAGTTAGATGTTGAAAAAGAGTACTATGTCGGTGTGATAGTTGATCCCTCTATGGATGTCCGTGCACCGGTCGTGATTTTCAGTACTGAAGGGGGGGTGGAAATAGAAGAGGTGCCAGAGGATAAAATAGCCAAGGTAGTGGTGGATATCTTCTTGGGGCTTAGGCCTTTTCAGGCCTTGAATTTGGCAAGGAAGGCTGGTGTCCCCAGGAAACTGCTTTCTTCAGTGGCTGGCATAATCTCTGCCTTGTATCAAGTCTTTCGCAAGTATAGCTGTCGGACGATTGAGATTAATCCCTTGGTGGTGACCGCTGATGGGAGGGTTATTGCGGCTGATTGTCGCGCTGCTGTTGATGATTCCTCTGTTTTTCGACACCCTGAATTGGGCATAAAGGTGGCAAGGGAGTCGAGCCAAGAACCGACGGAATTTGATGAAATTGCTTGGTCGATTGAAGAGGGTGACCTACGGGGCACCGGCTATGTGGCCCAGATGACACAAGAGATAGAGGGAATTGCAACGGTTGGGTACCACGGCATCGGTGGAGGTGGTGCCATCCTTGGGGTTGATGCCTTGAACCGAGCGGGCCTAAGGGTGGCAGACTATGCTGATACAAGCGGAAATCCTACGGCGGCTAAGGTCTATCGAGTGGCAAAGCTTATCCTCTCTCAGCCCAATATCGAGGGATATTGTCTCGGAGGGTTTATCATGGCCAACCAAGAGCAATGGCATCATGCTCACGGTATCGTAAAGGCGCTGAGGGAAGAGTTGCCCCATCGTCCTGGGTTTCCCGTCGTCATCCTCCTGTGTGGCAACAAAGAAAAGGAGTCCCTGGAGATCCTTCATGAGGGACTTAAGGGACTGCCGGGGCGCATCGAGATCTACGGAAGTGAACATGTGTATGATACCGATTTCATTGCTCAGAGGATGCGTGCTCTTGTGGAGGAGTACAAGAAGGAGCGTGGAGCACAAGGAGGTTGATGCAAATGGAATTTGAAGAGAGGACAATAAAGATAATTATAGAGGAAGAAAAATGCGAAGGTTGTGAAACCCATGCCTGTGTAGAGGCATGCAAGACATTTGATCGTGGTATCTTGGAGCTGATCGATGGAAAACCAGGCGTCTCCCTCAGTCCCGAAGATCTGAAGAGAAAAGGGACTGAGTGCTTAGCCTGTGAATATGAGTGTTGGTTTCGGGGTAATGGGGCTATACGGATTGAAGTCCCCATCCCTGGATTGGAGGAATATCGGAGAAAACACGGTACATCATTTTAAGAGAGGGTTGGGAATGTCAATTTTAGTAGATGAAAAAACAAAAGTTATTATTCAGGGGATTACAGGCAGGGAAGGATCGGCTCGCGCTGCCTACATGAAAGGGTATGGGACCAATGTGGTGGCTGGGTCTACGCCTGGCAGAGGTGGAGGTGAGGTGGCTGGGATTCCAGTTTATGATTCAGTTCAAGAGGCAGTGGAGAATCATGGTCCTATCGATGCAAGTGTTACCTTTGTGCCGGGTCCTGCCCTGCGAGATGCGGTGTTAGAGGCCATCGATGCAGGGATCAAATTTATCGTCTCACCTGTAGAGAGGGTGCCGTTGCACGATATCTTGGAAATGGTGCATGTAGCCAAAAGTGCTGGGGCCAAGATTCTTGGTCCTGGAAGCATTGGGATTATTTCGCCCGGTAAAGCTGTATTGGGCTGGTTAGGTGCGAACCCCCAATGGGCCAGGACGGTCTTCCCCAAGGGACCAGTGGGTGTGATATCGCGAAGTGGAGGCCAATCTGGGACTGTGCCTTGGGTCCTTAAGGAGGCTGGAATTGGTATGAGCACTGTGCTCCATGTGGGGACCGAGCCGGTAACGGGCATTTCAATGGCGGAGATACTGGAGCTTTTCGAAAAGGATGAAGAAACTAAGGCGGTGGCCGTTTTTGGTGAGATAGGTGGTCCTCATGAAGAGGAGGCCGCTCAATATATTCGTGAGAAGAAGTTCACCAAGCCCTTTGTTATCTTTGTAGCGGGGGCTTGGGCCCCTGCAGGGATGCGCTTTTCCCATGCCAGCAGTATCATTGAGCGGGGTAAGGGAACGGCAAAGGGGAAGATCGAGGTGTTGAAAGAAGCTGGGGCATATGTGGTCGATCGGCCTGAAGAAATTGCCCCCACCGTGAAGCAGTTGCTCAATCTATAAAACAACAGAACTTTCAGGAGGTGGATTATGCCTGTAATGAGATCGGTATTTTATATCCCTGGGAATAACGAAAAGATGGTATCCAAGGCTCCTACTATACCTGCGGATATCATCACATTAGATCTGGAGGATTCTGTCCCTCCTGCGGAGAAGCCCAAGGCTAGGGAGATGGTCCGGGAGAATTTGAAATATGCGGCCCAGGGAGGTGCTGAGGTCTATGTGCGGGTAAATAATTGGGAGACCCTCTTGACGAACGATGACCTGGAGGCTGTAGTCCATGAAGGTCTCAACGGGGTGTGCCTAGCCAAGTGCGGAGAGCCCGACCATGTTCTTCGGCTCGATTGGAAACTAGAGGAGCTGGAGCGTAGAAGGGGGATCCCTGTAGGGACGGTTAAGATTCAGCTCCTTATCGAGACGGCAAAAGGGGTCATCAATGCCTACCAATCTGCCATTGCAAGTCCTCGCGTGAATTCGCTGATCTTTGGGGCAGTCGACTACACAAAGGATATGCGTGTGAAGCTGACAACTGAAGGACAAGAGCTCTTCTATGCAAGGGCACATACAGCAGTAGCGGCACGGGCAGCGGGTTGCGTGGCCATCGATTGCCCCTTTGTGGCCTTCAAGGATACGGAGGCCTTTGAGAAAGACACTCGATTTGGCAGGACGTTGGGGTATGAGGGGCGTATGCTAATCCATCCCAGTCAGATCGAGCCCTCTCACAGGATCTATACGCCTGCGCCAGAGGATGTGGAGTGGGCCAAGGGTGTAGTGGAGATGTTTGAGAAAGAGGCCATCCCAAAAGGATTGGCGGCTGTGGCCTATCAGGGCAAAATGGTGGATACTCCAGTTTACGAGAATGCCAAATCAATCCTTGCTGTTATGGAGGAGATCGAGGCCAGGGAGCGCCAGCGTAAGGAGGCCACGGGTAAGTAGCAAATTACCCCCAGAGTTTGACAAACAGATTCAAGGGGGAAGGGGGGTGTTTTATCAGAAATTAGAAATCGGGAATAAAAACTTTTGGATCAAAGCTAAATTAGAATCTTTCTAAATAAAGAATAGGTATTAATTGAGGGGGAGGAAATCTTAATGATAAAAAAAGAGCTTATTCGTGAGATGGAGTCTATTGTCGGTAAGGGAAACGTGCTGCATACCCGGACAGCGCTCCTAGTATATGAATACGATGCATCTTTGGACCGTGGCCTGCCAGATGCAGTTGCCTTTGCTACAAGCACGGAACAGGTGGTCAAACTGGTGAAATTGGCAAATAGAGAAGGGATTGCGTTTTTGGCACGAGGATCGGGGACGAATCTTAGCGGCGGAACTGTTCCCACCCGAGGAGGGATCGTAATCGAGCTATCCAGGATGAACCGCATACTAGAGATCGATCTGAAGAATCAGAGGGCGGTGGTAGAACCGGGCGTATATAACTTAACTCTCCAGAATGCTCTTGCCCCGTATGGATATTATTATGCCCCTGATCCAGCCAGCCAAAAGGTCTCCACCCTAGGAGGGAATGTGGGGGAGAACGCCGGTGGACCCCTCTGTCTGAAGTACGGTGTGACAACAAACCATGTGCTCGGTTTGGAGGTTGTGTTACCCGATGGTGAGGTAGTTCAGATGGGAGGGAAAGCTCTAGACCATCCTGGCTATGACTTAGTGGGGATCATGGTGGGCTCAGAAGGGACGCTGGGGATTGTCACCAAGATCACCGTGCGTATCATGCGCAAGCCGGAGGCAGTGAAGACATTTCTTGCCATCTATGACTCGGTGGACGATGCAGGCCAGACAGTATCGGACATGATTGCGGATGGTATTATCCCTGCCACACTGGAGATGATGGACAAATTGGTGATGAAGGCGGTGGAGGAATCTGTCCATGCAGGGTATCCCTTGGATGCTGAGGCGGTGCTCATTATCGAACTGGACGGCCTGGCCAATGGGATGGATCGTCTTGCACAACGTGTCGTTGAGATATGTAAAAAGAACCACGTACGTGAAGTGAAGGTTGCTGCCTCTGCGGCTGAACGTGATGATTTGTGGGCAGGACGCAAAGGGGCCTTCGGGGCAACAGGGCGTTTGGCTCCATCATATTTGGTGAACGATGGAACTGTCCCCAGGACCCAGCTTCCCCGTGTCCTGCGAAAGGTAGCGGAGATTGGAGAAAAGTATGGCGTTGCCATTGGAAACGTCTTTCACGCTGGTGACGGGAACTTGCACCCTCTAATCCTCTTTGACGAACGCGATCCTGAACAGTTGGAGCGAGTTCGTAAAGCCTCCTATGAGATATTGAAGGCATGTGTGGATGTGGGGGGGACGATAAGTGGAGAGCATGGGATAGGCATAGAAAAACTTAAGGCGATGGGTTTTCTCTTTAACCAGGCGGACCTCAATGCCATGTGGAAGGTGAAGAGGGCCTTTGACCCCAAAAACCTGTGCAACCCGGGCAAGGTACTTCCGGAGATTGATGCAGAGGGGGGTGTGGCACATGCTTGAAAAAAAGATCAGAGAAAAATTGAGTAAGATCGTAGGAGATAAGTACCTGAAGGAGGCGGAAGAAACAAAGGGATACGCCGTCGATGACCTTGTTCCCCAAGCGGTCCTCTTTCCTGGTACAGCAGAGGAGGTGGAACGGATCGTCATTCTAGCTTTAGAAGAGGGGATGAGCGTTGTCCCCTGGGGAGGAGGAACCCAGATGGATTTGGGCGCACCCCCTAAACGGGTGGATCTTGTGCTCTGTCTCAATCGACTGGATCGGGTCTTAGATCAGGATTACGAAAATATGACCTTTACCGCTGAGGCAGGGATACGTTTGGGGACTGTTCAGGAAAAATTGCGTCAGTTAGGGCGTGGTTTCTTCCTCCCGCTGGATCCTCCTTGTGCAAAGGAGGTCACCCTAGGTGGTGCGCTCGCCACCAATGCCAGCGGTCCCAAACGCTTGCGCTACGGAACGTTAAGAGATTTGGTTCTCGGTGTTGAGGTGGTCATCCCGGAGGAGATGGAGGCGGGGTGTAAGATTTGCGCGGGGGGGAAAACTGTCAAAAATGTGTCCGGCTATGACATGGACAAGTTGTATATTGGCTCTCTGGGCACTCTGGCGATAATCGTGG
>QMLM01000120.1 GCA_003646745.1 Deltaproteobacteria bacterium
AGGTAACAGAGGCCCCGATTGAGTCTCTTCGCTATAGTAGGACCGTGGTATACCAAGCTGGTCAAGATCTGCACAAGGGATGAGCCCAGTCGGATCTTACGATAGGCATCTTCTGCTGTGAACACCCCACCTGAACCGATTATTACATACCTGGTTCGATCCATCCGTCGGTACATCTCCCTTATACAATCGTTGATAAGTCCTTCGATGGGTTTACCAGAAACCGCCCCGGGCATTTGGCTTACGATGGGAGCGGGAGTGACAAGATGATCGGGTTTGCCTGGAGGCAAGTTGAACACGAAACCGGAGACGAAGGCGAAATCCTCGGCCGCTTCCAATACCTCCTCGATGGCTCTAACGCCCCCAACAGGGGATACCTTGAGAAAAAGCGGACGCCGTATATCCAAGTCCCTCAAGGCGTCCAAAAGCAGACGAATCCTCCCCTTATCCCTAAAGAACTCCCGTCCGTCCTTCGTATTGGGGCAGCTCAAGTTTAAGCAAAGATAGTCCCCCAGATCCTTTAGACTCCTAACCGCTGAGACGTATTCGGAGACTACCTCCTCGTCGGATTCAGGAGGTTCAGTCACACCGCGGTTCGTCTTCACCACGTTGATGCCAAGGGGAAGGGATAGTTTCTTCCCCTTCAGACGGTCGGCGACAACCCTCGCTCCGTCATTGGGCAGACCGTAGTTGACCACCAAAGCACGGTCTTTGGGGAGCCTGAAGAGCCTCGGCTTGGGATTACCTCGGGAGGGGTAATATGAAACAGAGCCGATCTCTATAAACCCAAAGCCCAAGGCTGACAGAAACTCGACGGCCCTGCCGTTCTTATCGTATCCTGGGGCCAAGCCAATGGGATTGGGGAAGGTTATCCCGCATGCCTCCATCTTCAGCCGAAGGTCTGAGAAGGTACACAATTGGGCCACCAGCCTCCTAAACCCCTTTATTCTGCCCAAAGTCTCACAAAGACCTATCGTTCGATCATGCACCCACTCAGCATCCAATTGAAATAGCAACGGACGGATGAAAGCTTCATAAATGGCCATTTGCTCTCGCTCTATTGATCTATATCCCTGCCTTTTGGCGAAGTTTGGCCAGGCAGAGGGACAGCTGACTGTTCACGCTCTTTACCAAACGTCTAAACCACGACATCCGACTAACGATAGTGAATAGAATCAGCAGACACAATATGAGGGAAATAGGCCTTGTAAAAAATGGGATGAGATTGCCATCCGTCAGTATGAGTCCTCTCCTTAAATTTTTGTCTAAGATATCCCCAAGAATTATTCCCAAAACAGTAGGGGCTACTGGGTAATCCATTATTCGCATGTAATATCCCAATATGCCAAAGGCGACCATTACCCATACGTCAAATAGCCTAGCTGCAAGGGCATAGGAGCCTATTACACAGAGCACAAAGACAAAGGGCATCAGTCGTTCTCGCGGTATGGTCAAGACCTTTACCAAGAACCTTACCATCGAAAGACCAAGTACCAACATCGCAGTAGTGGCCAGCAACACCATGGCCACCACCTGGTAGATAAAGTCCGGAAATTCCACCATGATCAACGGACCCGGACGGACACCGTGGATGAACATCGCTGCCAGGAGTACTGCAGCAGGGGCAGACCCTGGGATTGCGAGGGACAGCACGGGGATCATAGCCCCTGCCACACATGCGTTGTTGCCCGTCTCGGCCGCTATCAAGCCCTCTATACTCCCCTTGCCGAATTTCTCCTTTTCTTTGCTCGATCTGCTGGCGAAGTCATAGGAGACCCACGCCGCGATGTCCTCCCCCACCCCAGGGATGGCACCGACGAAAGTCCCAATGACCCCCGAGCGCAATATAGTCTTCCAATACCGCGTTATGTCCTTTAAGCGCGGTATGACCCTCGTGATCTTTGACTGGATCACCTCCATCTCAGGTTGTCTCATGATGGTCAGGATCTCTGCAAAACCAAAGATCCCCACCATCGCGGGGATTAGGGAGATGCCACCGGAGAGCTCCACGCTGCCAAAACAGAATCGCCTATAAGCGTGCATCCCCTCCATCCCAATGGTGGCTATGAAGAGGCCAAGAAAGCCTGCAATCCACCCCTTCAAGGGGTCCTTCGGCGATGTAAGGTTTCCACATATCACGATGCCGAAGATGGACAGCCAAAAGAACTCGAAGGATCCGAAGTTTAGAGCAAAATTCCCTATCAATGGTGTAAAGAGGGCCAGCAAGATCATCCCAATGATGGAGCCGAAGAACGAACCAGTGGTCGCAATACCGATGGCCATCCCAGCCTTCCCTTGCCTGGCCAAAGGATGCCCATCTACTGCCGTTGCGGCGTTTGCGGGGGTCCCTGGGATGTTGAGCAAAATGGCGCTTCGGCTTCCCCCATAAATGGCCCCAATGTACATGCATATCAGGATGATGATGGCGTTTTCCG
Organism: Deltaproteobacteria bacterium; assembly: GCA_003646745.1. Classification (GTDB taxonomy): domain Bacteria; phylum Desulfobacterota; class B13-G15; order B13-G15; family RBG-16-54-18; genus B11-G15. The sequence continues at coordinate 2,436 of QMLM01000120.1, forward strand.
GGGCCATCTTGTAGGTCAGGGTTGTCATGAGAGCGACACCCATGGTCGCAGTTAAACCCGGCATCATCCCTACGATAATGCCCAACTGAGTGCTCCAGAGGACATCGAAGAGGACCTTGGGGGTTAAGAACATCAAGAGGGCATTATAGAATTGGAGCAATCCTTGAAACATAATACATCCTAATCACGGCAATTTTACTAAGAATAAATAGCGGAAGGCCATGCTAACGGCTGCTGAAAGGAAAACGGCTTCTGCGACAGCGGTTGGCATCGCCTTCTTAAGAACTTGCTGTCTATCTCTTTTAGGCCATTCAAAGGTCGCTATGAAGACGAAGATGTACAGGACAGTGGCAATAAAATAGGAGATCTTGCCCACCAAAAAGACTGCGTAAAACAGACACAACCCCAGAGTCAGAAAGAAGCGTTTCGTGGAGGCCTCTTGGAAATAGGCCCTGACAACCCTCACATTGAGGTTGAGCTTGTAGCCCGACCTGATGATGGAACGTATAAGGAGGATCAAACTCAAAAGGGCCAGGACCACACCAAGGAGCCCTGGGACAATTCCCGGAGCAGAGTAGGGACTTGCCCCGACGCTCTCGAATCGAGGCATCCTTAAGGAAAGGGCGATGATGGCAAGGCTAAAAAGAAGCAGGAAAATAGAAGTCACGAAGTCCGCTTTGGACATATTCTGTCTCTGCATGTCCGCCTCGCCTTCTCATAAGCAAAGGGGAACACCCCCTCAGAGTGTTCCCCTTTTTGATCAGCGCTCTGTTTTACTTCGGTCTGGGGATGCCGACCTTATCAGGTCGGACCTTGGCCTTCCCTGCCTCGTAGTAAATCCAGGCAGTGGCTCTGACGGCCTCCCACGACTTATCGAAGGCCTCCTGACCGTAGTACGGCGTAAACAAGGCGCCTCGCTCACGAGCGTATCTTTTCAGCGTGTCCGACTTCGCAATCACCTCTCTCCATATCTTGTTCATAGTGCTTATCACATTGGCCGGAACGCCCTTGGGGGTCCATATGCCGAAATAATGGGGATTGGTCTTCAGATTCGGGATCCATTTCGTTATGGGGGGAACTGATCCATAACCTTCAATTTCCAGTGGCTGATCGCTGAGAACAGCCAAAGGCCTCAATTTCTTCGCTCTGATCATGTCGACCTGTTCACACGCCAGTTGAGGCACCACCTCTGTCTCCCCTGAGACTGTAGCAATAACAGCCGGATTGCCCCCGTCGTAAGCTACGTGTTTGTAGCTTATACCGGTGTAACGTCTTATGGTCTCCATTGCAAGATGGCCCATTGAAGCCTCACCTGCTGTCGCCACCGAGATCTTTCCAGGCTTCTGTTTAAAGGCATTCAATAGATCTTGGAAATCACGATAAGGGGTCTTTACGTTGACGGAGATAAGTTGAACGTTGGCGACGTCCAAAAATAGATGCCAGTCCTGTAGTTTGGTGTTGAGGAAACCTTTGATGATGTAAGTCCCCAAGTCCTCCACCGCCCCCGCAGTCCATGTATACCCATCCCTTGGCGCGTCAAGACAGCTCTTTGTGCCCACAGACCCTGAAGCTCCCGGCTGGTTGACGATCACCACCTTCTGCCCCAAAGGCTTCTCCAACTCCCCTGCCACAATCCTCGTAACCTGATCGGTCGATCCTCCCGCCGCCCAGGGGACGATGATGGTAATCGGCTTTTTGGGCCTCCACACATCCTCCCCGTACACTGTGCCCACCACAAAGATCACAGCTAAAACGACGCTCAATAGCCCTATCTTCTTCCACATGGCTTAACTTACCTCCTTTCTCTCATTGTTTTTGGCCTTCTTTCAATCGCTCTGCAGCATAAACCGCCCCTTAAGGCAGCAATCCACATGCCATCTTTTCATGCGCATAAATCCCCAAAAGTCGACCCCTCAGCTATATCGATATGAAACAATGTATCAAATATTAACAGAGGTTATCGGAGCCCGTATTTCTTGAGTTTTCGATAAAAGGTACACCTGGAGATACCGAGGGTCCTTGCGGCGCGGGAGATATTGCCTTGAGATGCCTCTAAGGCCTGCTTGATGAGGTCTTTTGTGATCTCCTCCAAGGGTTTGACCTGAGGCAACCGTTGAGGGGAACCGCTGCCTCCTGCCCTTTCCAGTATCCGCTGTGGCAAGTGCTCCTTCCTGATGGTCTCCCCTCCTGAGAGGAGCAAAGCACGTTCAATGCAATTTTCCAGCTCTCGGACGTTGCCGGGCCAATGGTAAGAGTTGAATATCTCCCAGACCTCTGGGGAGACTTCCGGTTTAGGCAATCCGAGGTCTCTACTCAATCGCTCAAGAAAATAATCCACCAGTAAATCTATGTCCTCCTGTCTCTCGCGTAAAGGAGGAATGAAGATCTCGACCACGCTCAACCTGTAATAGAGGTCCTCTCTAAAGTTGCGTTGTTCTACCTCCCGTACCAAATCTATATTGCTCGCTGCAATCACTCGCACATCTACAGAGATGGGTTTGGTATCGCCCAATCTGGTGATGACGTTCTCTTGTAACACACGGAGCAACTTGGCTTGCAGATCTAAGGGCATCGCGTTTATCTCGTCTAAGAACAAAGTCCCTTTGTCAGCCAGCTCAAATTTGCCCGTATGGCCTCCTCTCCGTGCACCTGTAAAGGCACCGTCCCTGTAGCCGAAGAGTTCAGCCTCTATCAGATCTCTTGGGATAGCTGCACAGGATATCGCTACAAAAGGCCCGTTCCGTCGAGAGCTATGGTTGTGGATGGCTTGTGCAAAAAGTTCTTTTCCAGTACCACTCTCACCGATAAGGAGCACTTTGGAATTCGATCGTGCAGCAATCTTGGCCAATTCAATTTGTTTTACAAATCGAGGATCTCTGCCCTTAATGTCAGTGAATCTAAATTTAGCATAGCTCCCGCTTAAACGCTGAATAAGTCTGACCACCTTCTTCTTTTCCTCTAAGACCATTATCTTACCTTCTGTGATATCACCATGTTTCACAATAGGGTAAACGCTACATATGTAATTGCGACTCTCTTTTGTAGAACGTAAGGATATCTCTCGGAGAGACGGGGAAAATTTGTCCTCTGATTGAAGAAAGCTGGTATCAAAGTCTACGGATACCTTTAAG